>DATLAK010000042.1 GCA_035527535.1 Armatimonadota bacterium | reverse complement strand
TCGAAGAGGGGACCTTTGCGCACCCGGGCGGCGATGTGATGACGCCGCAGGAAGGCACGGCATGGGTGGCCGACCAGGCCGCGGATGCGGCGGCGGAGGCTTGGGAGAGCCGCGTCCCGCAGGCCACCGCAGCTGCCTTCGAGCACGCGGTAGTCGGGCACAACCGGCGCGTTGCCTACGCCGACGGCACTGCCCAGATGTACGGCCGAACGGACCGCGACGACTTCGTCTCCATCGAGGGATACGAGGATCACAGCGTGGACCTGCTCTTCACCTGGGATGCCGGCGGGCGCCTTACCGGGGTGGCTGTCGCCATTCCCTGTCCGTCGCAGGTTGACGAGCTCCTGGAACTTCTCTCCGCAGACTTCTGGCATGACATACGGGTCGAGTTGCGCGCTCGCTTTGGCGAGGCGCTGCACGTGCTACCGCTGTGCGCGGCGGCGGGCGATATCTCCCCGCACCTGCTACTCTACCAGCGCGAGGAGGAGAGGATGCGCCGTCGCCGGGGGGTTTCGGAGCGCCGCGAGATTGCCGTGCGCGTTGCCGACGCGGTAACGCGGGCCCTCACCTGCACTACCCCGGCGACCGACGACATACCCTTCGCCCACGCCGTGCGGCGCATCGAACTGACCCCATATAGGATCACGCGTGAGGAACGAGACTGGGCGCAGGCCGAGTATGAGCGCGCCTTGCTGAATCATGGCGCCGGCTCCTGGCATACGCAGCGGCTGCGCACCGTCGTCGAGTGCTTTGACGGCCTCCAGACGACTGAACCGGTCCCGGTGCAGTTGCACGTCTTGCGGGTCGGCGATGTCGCTCTAGCGACGAATCCGTTCGAGCTGTTTCTCGACTATGGACTGCGCATCAAGGCGCGCAGTCCCGCCTCACAAACGGTGATCGTACAGCTTGCCGCCGGCCGCGGCTTGTATCTTCCCACCGAACGAGCGGTTCAGAGGGGCGGATATGGGGCGATGCCAGTCGTGTCGATAGTTGGCCCAGCGGGCGGGGAGGAACTCGTCGAGGAGACCCTGGGGATGATCCGGGACCTGTTCCCGCGCCAGAGTTAGACCCCCGCCTGCGCGCCGCCGGCGGCGTGGCTGCTCAGGCGATGGGCGCTGTCGCTCTTGTTCGCCGCCTGCAACTGATGGGCATGGTTATCCGAGGCGGTGGGCTCGTTTCCCGCTTCCCGGGCGGCCAGCGCCCGCTTCTCCTCACCCGTCGCCCACCGAGGCAAGCACGCTGGTGCGCCCCCGCAACGTGGCGGCAAGCTGCCCCCAATCGGGGCCGGCCCCAGGCACTGCGCGGGTCTTCTCGACGCGCGCTGAAACCTTCGCGCCTCCGAAAGCGTCTGCCCTGGTAAGGATGGCGACAACGGGATGGGGATTCCTCTAGGTCAATCGCTCGGGGATCTGCTCGCGGATTCCGGGCTGCTCACGGCAGATCAATTGCAGCAGGCGCTGCGGGAGTGCGAGCGCAGCGGCGACCGGCTGCCGGTGGTGGTGGTGCGCCTGGGGTTCGCCGGGGAAGAGCAGGTGCTGCGGTACCTCGGCGAGCGGCTGGGGCTGCAATACGTGCACGACGTCGAGCGGCTGCTCAACCCGGAGGTGTTGCTCAAGGTGCCGAGCGAGTTCGCCCTGCGCCACCAGGTGCTGCCGCTGCAGCAGGACGACGGCACCCTGGTCGTCGCCACCGCCGACCCGCTCAACGTCTCCGCGCTTGACGACCTGCGGCTGCTGGTGAGCTGCGACATCCGTCCGGTGCTGGCGCCCGCGGCCGAGATCTCCGAGGCGATCGAGCAGTTCTACATGGAGCGCATGTTCCGCGACATGGCGGAGCTGCAGGTGGAGGAGCCGGCGATTGACGACCTGGAGGTCTCGGACCTGGAGAAGATGGCGTCCGAAGCCCTGGTGATCAAGCTGGTCAACCTGGTGCTGCACCAGGGGATCCAGGATCGCGCGAGCGACATCCACATCGAGCCCTACGAGACCTACACCCGCATTCGTTACCGCGTGGACGGGGTGCTGCGCGAGGCCTCGTCGCCGCCGCGGCGCCTGCACGCGGCGATCGTGTCGCGGGTGAAGATCCTGGCCGACCTCAATATCGCCGAGCGCCGCCTGCCACAGGACGGGCGCATCCGCCTGCGCTTCTCGGGCCGGCAGATTGACATGCGGGTTTCCACCGTGCCCACCCTGTTCGGCGAAGGCGTGGTCATTCGCCTGCTGGACAAGAGCGCCGGGTTGCGCGAGCTGGAGGACCTGGGCATGCCGGCCGATGTCCTCGCGCAGTACGCCGCCATCATCCGCCGGCCGCACGGCATCATTCTCGTCACCGGGCCCACCGGCAGCGGCAAGACCACCACTCTCTACGCCGCGCTCAGCCGCATCATCTCCCCCGAGCGCAAGGTAATCACCATCGAAGACCCGGTCGAATACCAGTTGCCCGGCGCCAATCAGATCAACGTCCGCCCCGCTATTGGCCTCACCTTCGCCGCCGGTCTGCGCCACATCGTGCGTCAGGACCCGGACGTGATCATGGTCGGCGAGATCCGCGACCGCGAGACGGCGGACATCGCCATTCACGCCGCGCTCACCGGGCACGTCGTCTTCAGCACCCTGCACACCAACGACTCCGCCGGCGCGCTGACGCGACTGCTGGACATGGGCATCGAGCCCTACCTGGCGGCGTCCAGCGTCATCGCGGTGCTGGCGCAGCGCCTGGTGCGCCTGGTCTGCCCCCACTGCAAGCAAGCGGTGGAGCTCGACGCGGAGGCGCTGGCCGAGCTGGGGGTCGAGCCGGAGCTGCGCGGGGGATTCAGCGCCTGTCGCGGGACCGGCTGTGACCGCTGTCGGGGCGCCGGTTATCTCGGGCGCACGGGGGTGTTTGAGTTGTTGGCGATCAACGACGAGGCGCGGTCCCTGGTGCTGGGAAAGGCGTCGGCGTCGCAGATCAAGCAGCGCGCGGTCGCCGCGGGGATGCGGACGCTGCTGGCGGACGCGCGCGAGAAGGTGCGCCAGGGCCGGGCAACGGTGGAGGAAGTGCTGCGCGTATGCCAGCGCGATGAGATCTGACGCCGAGGATGTCGGCAAGAAGGGAGCAGAACCATGAGATTCCGTGCAATGGCCGCGTTGCTGCTGGTCGCGGCGGTGGCCGGGGCGGTGATCGCCGCAGAGGCGCCGGGGCCGGTTGCGGCGCCGCCGCCAGGGCCTGGTGGGCAGCGAATGGGGCCGCAGGGTGATCCCGGCCAGATGCTGGACATGATGCTGGGGCGCCTCGGCCTGACCGAGGCCGAGAAAGCTGCGGCGAAGAAGGCGGCGCGCGCCAAGATGGAAGCTACGGCTCCGCTGGCGAAGGAGCTGGAGGCGCTGGGGCAGACGGCGCGCAACGACAAGGCCACGGACCAAGAACTCAGGGCGGCGCTGCAGAGGTTCGACGCGGCCCAGCTCGCGTACCGCCAGAAGGTCAAGGCGATTGACGCGCAATTGATCAAGGCGGTGTCGCTCAAGGCGCGGGCGGCGCTGACGGCGATGGGCGTGCTTGACAACGGCATGGGCATGCGCATGGGCGGCAGGATGCGACCGGGCGGGATGGGTGGTCCCGGCGCAGAGGGGATGCGCCGGCCCGGCGGCGGCGGCTGGGGCGGACCCAGCCAAGATTCGCAGGGACCGCGGGTCATCCGCTGAGCGTGGGTGGAGGAGCGCGGGCCCGCCTCGGTGACCTCGGGGCGAGCCCGGCAGGATGGTAATGGGCAAGTACCGCTATCGCGCCCTGGACGCGCAGGGCGCAACCGTTGTGGGGGAGATCGAGGCCTCCGACCGCCGCGACGCGGCGTCACGGCTGCGCGCCTCAGGCGTGTTTCCGACCGAACTGGATGGCGCGGCCAGCGCCAACGCGAATAGCGGCGCCCGGGGACCTGGGCTCGGTCGCGGCCAGGTCGCGATGCTGACGCGGCAGCTGGCCGACCTGGTGGCATCGGGCATGCCGCTGCATCGCTGTCTCGAGCTCCTGCGCGAGCAGGCCGGCGGCCGGCAGCGACAACTGCTGGAGACGGTAAGCCGCGAAGTGCAGCGCGGCGCACCGCTGTCGGAGGTGCTGCGGCCATTGTCGCGGTCGTTCTCGACCCTTTACGTGGAGATGATCCGCGCGGGTGAGAGCAGCGGTCATCTCGACGCGGTGCTCACACGCCTGGCCGAACACCTGGAAACCCAAGAGGCGCGGCGAGCGCAGATCGTGTCGGCATTCACCTATCCGGCGGTCATCGTGATGGTGGCAATCGGTGCGGTGGTGTTCATGGTCACCTTCCTGGTGCCGCGGCTGTCGGTGGTCTTCGCGGACCTGGGGCAGGCGCTGCCCGCGCCGACGCGGCTGCTGCTGGCCATCGCCCACGCTGCGCCTCATATCGGGCCGTGGTTCGCCGGCGCCAGCGCGCTCACGTATCTCGCGCTGCGACAGGTCGCGGCGACACCGGGAGGCGCCACCGCGCTCGACGGCGCGCTGCTGCGGCTGCCCCTGGTGGGGCGCTTGGTGGCGCAGGTGGCAGTCGCCCGCTTCGCGCGCACGCTGGGGACGCTGTTGGCGGGAGGAGTGCCCATGCTAGAGGCGCTGGAGATCGCCGCGGCGGGAGCGGGAAATCGCGTCCTCGGCGCGCACGCGGACGCCCTGCAGCAACAGGTGCGTGAAGGCGAAAGCCTGAGCCGGGCGATGGCGGACGACGGCGCCTTTCCCCCGACCCTGACGCAGATGATCGCGGTGGGCGAGGAGACGGGCAACCTGTCCGCCATGCTGGTGCGTCACGCGGACGCCGCCGATTTCCGATTCGACCAGGCGATGCGGCGGGTGACAACCCTGGTTGAGCCGGCGATCATCCTGGTCATGGGCGCGGTGGTCGCGTTCATCGTGTTGTCGGTATTGCTGCCGGTGTTCGACATCTATTCCGCGATTGATTTGTCAGGGAGAATGCGATGACACTTGCGAGGAGCGACCGCGGGCTCGAACTCCGCGCCCCTCGGCGCGAGAGAGGCTTCACGCTGGTCGAGCTGCTGGTGGTGATGATCATCCTGGCGGCGCTGGCGGCGGTGATCGTGCCGCGGTTGTTTGGCCGCGCCGAGCAGGGACGGAGAGCCAAGGCGATCGCGGACATCAAGAACCTGGAAACGGCGATTGACATGTACGCCGCCGACAATGGGGCGCCTCCGACCACCGAACAGGGCCTCCAGGCCTTGGTTGAGCCGCCGAGCACCGAGCCTGAGGCCAAGAACTGGAACGGCCCTTACCTCAAGAAGCAGCTTCCCCAGGACCCCTGGGGCGGGGAGTACATCTATACCTCCCCGGGCGAGCACAATGTTGATTACGATATCCTCTCCTATGGCCGCGATGGGCAGGAGGACGGCGAGGGCGCCGATGCGGATGTCACCAACTGGGAGGACTAGGGAGCGCGGCTTCACGCTGGTCGAGCTGGCGGTGGTCACGCTGATCGTGGTCGCGCTGGCGGCGGTGGCGGCGCCGTCCTTCGCCGGGTTCCAGCGCGCCAGTCAGGCGCGAAATTGCGCGTGGGGGGTGGCGACGCTGGCGCGCCGGGCGCGCGATTACGCTATCTGCCACGGGGTGCGGGTCGCGCTGGAGTATGACGGCGAGGAGCGCCGGTTTCTCCTGGCGCAGGAAACCGACCCGGGGCAGTTCGAGCCGCTGGCGCTCGCGGGCGCGCTGCCGGTGACGGCCCCTGACTCGGTCGAAGCCATCGCGCTGTCGGTGGAGGGTCAGGAGGCCGGCCCCGAATCGCCGGTAGTGTTCTTCCCGGACGGACAGGCGCTGCGAGCCGAGATTATGCTGGAGGGATCGCAGGGCCGTTTGACGGTGACGATCGCGCCTCTAACCGGGCGGGTGAGGGTGGTGGAAGGCGATGCGGGCGAACCGGTGGGATAACGGGCTTGTCCGCCATAGTCTCAGCGAAGGCGGATTCATCCTGGTTGAGTTGCTGGTGGCGGTCGTGCTCATCGCCACTGGGCTGACGGCGGCCGCCTCGGCCTTCTCGGCCGCGACTCGCGCCCAGGGCGTCGCGGTCGTGAGGAGCACCGCTGCCCGGCTGGCGGAGGCCAAGCTGGCGGAGATCCAGACGGCGGGCGTCGCCTCCGGCGATGCGGAGGGCGACTTCTCGGAGCTGGACACCGCCGCGCAGGCGAGTGCCCTGGCGGACTATAGGTATCATTGGCAGGTCACCACCGGTGAGATCGAGGGATTGGCGCGGGTTCAGGTGGAGGTTTGGCATCGCGAGCAGGAGGCCCAGCGGTTCACCCTGGTGTGTTACCTGCCTTCGCAGGAGACGGCCCAGTGAGGCGGGTGGGGACTGGATTCACCCTGGTCGAGCTGCTGGTCAGCGCCACACTGCTGGCACTGGTAAGCGCGAGCGTGACCGGGGTGATGTCGGTATGTCTGAGCGCCTGGCGGGCCGGTCAGGAGCGGTCCGACCTGGCGCAGGAGGCCGAGGCCGTGCTCGATACCGTGGGGCAGGACCTGCGCGCGGCGTTCATCGGGCGGCGGGGGTTCTTGATCGCGGACACAGAGGGGAACCTCGAGCTTACGACCCTGTCGCGGCGCATGGATCGCGTGCTCTACCTGGGCACGGAGTCAGGCGAGAACGCCTCGGACCTGGCGCAAGCGATCTACTTCACCCAAGCTCGAGCGGATGACGATACCCTGGTGCTGTACCGCAGGGAAATCTGCCCGCCGGAGCGCGAGCCTTTGGGCGAGGCGGCGCTGGACGCCGAATCGGCGCAGATGCTGTGCGCGGGGGTGGTGTCCTTCAGCCTGCGATTCTGGGACGGGCAGGAGTGGGTGACGGAGTGGGACGCGCCGGGGACATCCACCGAACAGGTCGCCAGCACTCCCCTGCCCGGGGCGGCGGAGATCGTGCTAGCGCTGCGCGAAGGGAGGCGGCAGGAGGAGTGCGTTACCCGCGTGCCCATTTGCATGAGCGCAGCCACGGTGGGAGGCGCGCAGTGAGAAGAGACGATGGGGCCGCCCTGGTGATAGCGCTGTTCGCGGTCACGATTCTGACCGCGATCGTGGTCGCCTTCGCCGGGGTGGCGCGCACCGACGTCTTGCTCGCGGGC
>DATLAK010000041.1 GCA_035527535.1 Armatimonadota bacterium | reverse complement strand
CCTTCGCAAACAGCCGGGCCGCCTTCAACCTGCGCTTCTCCAAACCGGCAAAGTTTCGTCGGCCGCCAATGTGCGCTTTCATGCCTACAGCATATCATAGCTGCACCAAGAAATCAAACCTATTACGCGAGATTCAATAAGCATTGCGTAAGGATGAGAGCTACCAGTCCCCAGGCGGCGATGACCTCATTCAGGAATGAATCCAAGGCACCGCCGAATGGGGATACTTCAACCTGCATATCTCGCGCGATCACAGCCCCACTCAGTTTCCGGTCGCTCGCATCGTTAAGATTCCTGTAGCTGGAGCAGCGGAGCCGGAGTTCGGAAAGCACGAAGCGCGCGCCGCTGGTCCCGAACTGCGTAGCAACCACAGTGCCTACAATGAGTAGTGCGGGTTCCCAGCGGTGATACTTCTTCCAATAAACGTACAGGCCCAAGGCTACCGCTAGGTAGACGAGAATTGCTTTTACAAATGGCCATATACGTAGTAGCCACCGAAGGATGCGCATCATTTGAGAACCCCGCGGCGCACACTCATGAATTCTGCGCGACGATCTGCAATTGGGTCGAGACCATTTCGACCCGACGTCTCACTGGTTCATCCCGAAGAAGGGAGCCGAAGCCGCCGCCCTGTTGGAGCACGGCTTCGCAGGACAACCTTACGCTTATCACCTGGTCGCGTACCGCCTTGTGCTCCTCGATCACCGCACCGAGAAGATGAGCTGCAGGCGATGAAGGGCTGAGGCCGGGAGTGGCCGCGACCCTATCCAGCCAGGAAATGCCCAAGGCAATGTGGTTTTCTAGCGCCCCCGTAACTACCATGGCCGCGAGAACCTCCTCGGAGGTGAAGTTCCCTCGGTTTCGGATGGAGTCTGGCCATCTGGCCTCAACATCGCATAGGGTCTGCGTAAGCAATGGAGTGAAACTGTGCGCCTTTAAGTCCTCCTCCCAGTCCGCGATATCATCTAGCAGCTGCATGCCGGTTGCCAATTCGTCCACCGGAAGGAGCAACGCGGCCTGGTCCTCCCCCCCGTGCCCGTCGGCCGCCAGCAAACACGCGGCGCACAGCTTGAGGAACGCGATCTTGCGTCCCAAGCGGTCGACTTCTTCTGGGCTGTAGCCTCTCAGTAAACCTCTGTGCTCCTGCATCTCAATCAGAACCGCATTCGCTGCTTCAAGAAAGTACTGGTCGATCCGCAGTCTGACATTGCAGCCTGAAGGAAGGAGGGAATGTAGGCGCGTAAACCCTCGTTCCAGAAGAAGTTGGCTGGCGAGCATGAGAGGTACTGCATCGGCCTTCTTGTCGATGTCGAGAACATCGTCAATAAAGAGCGTGTACGCGTAGAGGTTCATCCAAGGCAATGCGACTTCAGCAACGACCTGGCGGTTGCTCAGAGGAAGCATATCCGCGAGTAACCAAGGCGCATACTCACCGAGGAGCGGCTTTCCGTGACCGCGGGCCACCCGCGATCCGTAGTTGGTTATCACAACTTCTTTCAATGCACTTGGGAAATCACTTACGCCCTCGAACAGCCATTCTCTCTGCCGCTCAACGTGCGGGTGGAAGTCCAACAGTGCGGTTGATGTAGCACTCTGCATCGTAATCACCTATCCAGTGGTCTGTTCTCCCCAGGGGAGATATACCCGGCCTAGTATTTGCCGCGTCCTCTCCGCATTCCTCTAACCAGAGCGTAGATCACCCATGCGATCACAAACGGGATTAGCCATCGCATGTCCAGGAACCGGAGGATAATCCCCGCGCCAAAGAATGCGGCTGCGCCCCAGGCCGCGTCCCAGCATGTTACCGCACCGGCGGACAGCAGGGCAAAGCGGCCGAACGGAACGCGAAGTATCCCGGAAGCCGTCGCGGCCAGCGCTCCGACATTGGGGTGAACGTATCCCAACCATAGCCACTTTGTCCCGCGGCGGAGGATCGAGTCTCGCGCCCTGTCAAGAGGCGATCCAAATCCCAAACGACGAATGAGAGCGTGCCACCCAAAACGGCCTATCGCATAGTCGAACGCGTATGCCAGCAGGAAGGCGGCGGTTGCCACAGCGAGTACCACAAACACGTTCAGGGTCCCACGACGGCTGAACGCCACGGCAAGGATCACAACCGTTGACCCAGGTAGGTAGACATTCACTACCGGCGTGGCCTCTAGGAATGCGCCGACGAATACAATCGCGTAGCCATAGCGCTCCATGAGCGAGTCTGCCATGCGGACTAGCTGGTCAGAGGGTGGCAAGCCCAGGGCGCGATAGACACCGATGAATGCCAGTGAAAGCGCCAGCACCGAGAGGGGGAACGCTGCAATGCGAATAGCCAGCTTAACATTGACCATGGTATTCGCGGCGTATTGTTCCAGAGCCGCCGTGTTAAACACAGTGGAACACAGTCTGGCTTCTACAGTCCGCTCTACTTGCCCTTCATGCGGACCGCACACAGCCGAGGGCGGCTGTGCCACATGGTCGAGCTACCCACAAGCGTTTTCGGGACGCCCACGTTTTCCGCTCCAGTGGTAGACGGGGCCTCTGGATGTCCGCAGCGACGCGCTACGCCTGCCCGCGCCAGTAGTCGAGCAGGTCGGCGACGGTCTGCTCGAAGGGGATCTGCGGCTTCCACCCCGTGCGAGCGTGGAACTTCCCGAAATCGCCCTGGAGCACGGGCACGTCGGAGGGCCGCATGCGCGCGGGCTCCTGCTCGACTTTCACTTGCACCTGGGAGCGGCTGAGCAGCAGATCGAGCACCTCGCGGATGGTGCGCGCGACGCCCGAGCACAGGTTGTAAACCTCGCCCGGCTCGCCCTCGCGCACCGCCAGCACATAGCCGCGCACGATGTCGCGCACATCGGTGAAATCGCGCCGCGCCTCCAGGTTGCCGACGCGCATGACCGGCTCCTGGCGACCCTTCTCGATGTCGGCGATCTGTTTGGCGAAGTTGGAGGTGACGAACACCGAACCGCGCCGCGGGCCGGTGTGATTGAAGGCGCGCGTGCGGACCAGATGGAGGCCGTAGCTCATGGCGTACTGGTAGGCGAGCAGGTCCTGGCCGACCTTGCTGACGGCGTACGGGCTCAGCGGCCGCAGCGGATTGGTCTCGCGGATGGGCAGCTCGTCCTCGCGGGCCATGCCGTACTCCTCGGAGGAGCCGGCGATCTGCACGCGGGGGCTGGGGTCTAGCCCTCGCACCGCCTCCAGCAGGTGCACCTCGCCCACGATGTTGGTCTCCAGCGTCTCCGAGGGCGCGCGCCACGAGGTGGGGACGAAGCTCTGGGCGGCGAGGTGATAGATCTCGTCGGGGCGCACGTCGAGCAGCACCTGCTTGACCGAGGCGCTGTCGCGGATGTCGCACTCGACGAGGCCGATGCGACCCTCGAGGTGGTCAATGTTGGCGGTGTCGCTGCGCCAGCGGGCGGTGCCGAAGACCTCGGCGCCCTGCGCCAGCAGGTGCTCCGCGAGGTGCGAGCCGACGAAGCCGGTGATGCCGGTGATGAGCGATCTCATGGTCAGGCTCCCGTTATCGGCTGCCCGCGCTCAGGTCCGTCGCGACCTACTTGCGCGCGACCCAGGTGCGCAGGCCCTCCCAGTCGAAGCGGCACGGCAGCAACTGAAAGCCGGCGCCCTTGATCGCTTCTTCGACCTCGCGCCGCCGCCGGGTCTCGCACAGCACGGTCACGCTGCCTCCCCCGCCCGCGCCGTTGATCTTGAAGCCGATGGCGCCCGCCGACCGCGCCACCTCCTCGATACGCTGGATGTGGCGGGTGGTGATCTCGGAATGGAGCGCCTTCTGGGCGGCGTTGTTGAGGTTCATGATCTCGGCGAAGGCGGCGAAGTCGCCCTTCCACAGCGCGGAGGCGGCGAGCTGGGGCGTGGTCTGGAGGGTCTCCATGGCTTTGCGGGTGGCCGGGTTTCCCGCCTGGTAGTCGGCGATCACCTTCTCATGCACCGCGCCCGAGAGATGGCGCTCGCCGGTATAGACTAGCACCAGGCGGCTCTCCAACTCCCACGCGATCTCCGGCGTCACCCGCACCCGCGAGGTGGTCGCGCGCGGGTAAGGCTCGATGGTGTGGTAGCCGATGCCGCCCATCGCGGCCGCGATCTGATCCTGCACCCCGCTCTGGATGCCCAGCTCCTTGGTCTCCAGCTCGTGCGCGAGGCGGGCCACCTGCTCGGGCCGGTGGTACTCGCCGGTGAGCATGCTCAAGGCGCCGATGAGGGCGACCGAGATCGCCGCCGAGGAGCCGGTGCCGCAGCCGGCGGGCACGTCGGCATAGACGTAGGCGTCGAGCTTGTCTATGCCCATGACGTTGACCGCCGCCTTGAGCAGGTCGTGCTTGCCGTTGTAGGGCTCGGCCCCCGGCGCGGCGATGTCAATGATCTCGCCGAAATCCTGGGCGGTGATGCTGACCCCGGGGCGGGCGCGGGTGGCGACGATAACCTGGGCGTAGAGGCTGACCGCGAAGTTCAGCACGCAGCCGGAGCCGGCGAACCAGGTGTCGGTCCAGCCCCCGAAGTCGAGAACCCTATTGGGCGCCTGTGCTTTGACGATCATGGTGCTCGCAGGTCTCAGGCCGGCGCGCTGGCCACGGGCGCGGCGCACACAGCGCCTGCCCTATTCCCGCCGCGACAAACGCGTTCCTGCCGCGGCAGAGCAGACTTGTGCCGCGAACGTGTTCGCTTTCTCGACATGCGGGTCGGCGATGTGCTTCAGGCAGGCGCAGCCGCGCCGGAAAAACCGCGCCGGTGCGGATCATCCAATCTGCGCGGGGCGCGGACCCCCAAAGCAACGCACCCTACCTGCGCACTATGGGGGGTTTTGCGCTTGAAAACAGCGATTCAGTCTGCAAAGTCATTCCGCGAAGCTCAATGGGCGCCGCAGCCGACGCGGTGGTCGCTCGGTCTGCCGAGACAGGTGCGGTCGCCCATTATCACGACACGCTAACCCTGGCACATTTCTTGCTCCGAACATGCTACCAGAGAACGGGGGTGGACGAGAGCAGCGTGCGTTGATGCGCCAGAAGGTTGGGCACTCTTACCCGCCGGGGGCAGGGATGCGCGCGGCGGCCGCTTTCGCCGGGACCGTCTGGGTGCAGCACACGTGCTCGCGAGCCCCGAGTTGAGGGCTGGCACTGTTCTTGCTGCCCGCGGCGCGAAAGATACCGAAGCAGTGGGCTGCCGCCGCCCTGCGGTAAGGCGCAGATAGCGCCTCAGGTCCCAGCCGGAGGGCCAGGTCGAACCGATGCGGTTCCGGGCGGCGGATAGCTGCGGCGCCCTCCACCTTCACCATGCCCGATGGCTGATGCAGAGACGATAGCAGAACAGCCGTCCATGTATGGCGAGATCAGGAGCGTGTTCCGCCACGCCTTGGTCTACGGCGCAGCCAGCCTGACTACCGGCCTGATCGGCTTCCTGATGATCCCGGTGTACACGCGTTACCTGTCCCCGCGCGACTACGGGGTGCTGGAGCTGCTTCAGCTCGCCTCCAACGTCATCAGCATCATCATGGCAATTGGTTTCAGCGGCGCGGTGCTGCGGTTCTATTTCCAGTACGACAGTGAGGACGACCGGCGCGAGGTAGTGAGTACGGCGCTGATAGCAATCCTCACGCTCGGCGTGGGGGCGACACTCTTGCTCTTGACCCAGACGGCGTGGCTGGCGCGCGTGGTTCTGGGCAAGCCCGGTTACGCGCGCCTGGTCGCGGTGATGATTCTCACCAATTTCTTCGGCATCACCTTGATCGTGCCGCTGGCCTACCTGCGTGCGCTGCGGCGGTCGGCACTGTACGGTGGCGTGGCGCTGGGGCGGCTGGTGCTGGGCCTCGCGCTCAACATCGTGTTCGTGGTGGTCTTGCGAATGAGCGTGCTGGGGGTGCTGCTGAGCGGGCTCATCGTCGCGTTCGTGTCATCGGTGGGGCTGGTTGGCGGTGCGCTGCGGAGCGTTGGCCTCAACCTGTCGCGAGCCAAGTTCGACGAGATGGCGGCCTATGGCGGGCCACTGGTGCCAGCCAGTCTATCGATGTTCGTGCTCCACTTCGCCGATCGGTTCTTCCTGCAGCGAATGACGGACCTCAACCAGGTCGGGCTCTATGCGCTGGGCTACCGATTTGCGATGATGCTGCCGGTGCTGGTGATGGAGCCCTTCGCGTTGATCTGGGGGGCGGCGATGTTCGCCATCGCGCGCCGGGAGGATGCGCCGCAGATATACGCACGGTTGTTCACTTACTTCTTCTTCGTGGCCACGGCGTTCGCGCTAGGCGTATCGCTGGTGATCAAGGACGCCATCAAGGTCGTCGCCACGCCCAAGTTCCTGGCCGCTCACACCGTGGTGCCGGTAGTGCTGGTGGGGCTGCTGTGCCTGGCGGCATCACAGTTCTTCGAGACCGGCGTTCACCTCAGCAAGCGCACCATCTTCCGCGCGGCCGCTGTGGGCAGCGCTGCCGCGATCAACTTGCTTCTCAACCTGTTGCTCATCCCGAAGTACGGGATGATGGGCGCCGCGGTGGCGACGCTGTTGTCGTTTGCCGCGCTGGCGGCGATGTCATATGTTTTCGGGCAGCGCCTCTATCGGATTCCATACGAGTTCCCGCGCCTGGCGAAGCTGGTGGCAGCGGCGGCCCTCATCTACTGGGCAAGCACGTGGCTGCACATCGAGTCGGTGGCCGCATCCACGGCGGCGCGCGCGGGGCTGCTTGCCCTTTACCCCGGGCTGCTCTACCTGCTCGGTTTCTACCACCACGACGAACTGCTCAAGGCGACGCGCGCCGGCCAGGCGGCGGCCGTATCGTTGTGGCAACGGGTATGGCATGTGAAGCGTGTGTCCGAGAGTGCGCCATGAGGGAGTGTGCCTGAATGACTGGTGCGACTGTGCTGGTCGTGGGCGCACTGCTGAGTGCGGCGACGGCTTTCGCGCTTCGACTAGCTGCGTGCCGCGGAGGGCGATTCCGCGGCGTGGACACGTGGTTTCACTTGCACGTGGCGGACTGCATAAGGGAGACCGGACGCCTGCCTCGCCGTCTGGAGTGCTTCACGCCCACCGGGGTCTACGACTACCCGCCAGGCCTGGCGTGGCTGCTGTCGCGGTTCGCCAAAGACGCTGCCCAAGCCTGGCAATGGCTGGTATCGCCAGCGGCGGATGCGGCCCAGGCTGCGGTGACGCTGGCGATCGCCTGGTACCTCTGGCGCAACGCAGCGGCCGCGGTGACGGCGGGTTTCATCTACGCTATCAGCCCCTTAGTCATGGCCCAGAGCCTCCAACTGACACCGCGAGCGCTTGGTTCCTTGCTATTCGCAGGCGCGGTGAGCCTGGCCATCATTGCTTCCCAGGCTAGTCACACCGCAGCCATCGTTGCATTCGCCGGCGCCGTTGTCTGCGCCGGGCTGCTGCTCATGACGCATCGTATGGGGACCCAGGCGCTCCTCTTTGTCGCCGCAGGCATCGCCGCCGCCGGAAACCTGGCCGTCCTCGCCGGCCTGGGGGCGGCGGTGGCGATCACGGTGCTGATGACGAGAGGGCGCTACATCACGATACTGCGGGGTCACCTGGCGGAACTCCGGTTCTGGTTTCGCAACGTGCATCGCCGTGATGACAACCGCCCGCTGAAGCTGCTGTCTCCAGAGGCGGAGGCCGCTCGACCGAGAAAGGGCCTGCTGCGTCGCAGCGCCGCCCAGGCATATTCTCTCGTCAGGCACCTTCCGTTTGTCCTGGTCTTTGCCTATGCGTCGTGGCGGTTCTGGGCCGTCGCGCCGTTAAGCCGGCCGTTTGTGATCTGGGCGGCGACGGCGTATGCCGCCTTCTTGGTCACCACCCACATTCGCGCCCTCAAGTTCCTCGGGCAGGGCTATCGTTATCTCACCTGCGCGGCGCTACCGGTGGCGGCCATCTCGGGCGGCGCTCTGTTCGCGGCGTCCGACGGATGGCCCCTGGTTGCCGCTTACGTCGCTGCCGGCCTGGGGCTCGCAATCTCGCTGCGCGAACTCTACGGGTGGTATGGATGGGCAGAACGTCATGCTACGGAGACTCTGAACCCGGCGCTAATGTCAGTCCTCGATTGCCTTCGTGAGCAGAGCGAAGACGGCGTTGCCTGCGTGCCGTTCGGCCTCGCCAACAGCGTCGCCTACTTCACCGGGAAGCGCGTGCTGCGCCACGGCGCGTCGGCGGCTCTTCCACAGCTTGAGTTCTTCTACCCCCTGGTACAGGAGCCGCTGGACAGCGTCGTGGCGCGCGTGGGCGCGAACTGGCTGCTGGTGGATGTCCGAAGCTTCCCGCCGGGGTTTGTTGTTACCTGCGGCGAGGTCGCCTTCGAGCGACACCCATATCGCCTGTTCCGGGTGGCTGCCAGGCGCGAAGATTCTGCCGCCACTGGTGCCACGGCTGCCGCCGCAGAAGGCTTCGACGAGGTGGGGAGGGCGCGGGAGCGACCTGAGGTGGCCTGAGGTCAAGTGTGCAGAACGGGAACATGCTGACATCTTACGCACAGCCTGAACGAACCTGGCTCGCCGGGCGAGGCGCCTACATCGCGGCGGTCATATGCCTCGGTGTCGCCCTTGCCGTAGCCGTTTTCGTGGTTCCGCCGGCGGCCATAATCGCCGGCGTCATTGCCGTGGCCGTGGCCGTCCTGGTCCTGCGCGAGCCGTTCTGGGGGCTGGTCGCGGTGCTGGTTCTGGAGTTTCTGCGTCTCCAGCAGATCGTTCCCGCGCTGGCGCCTCTGCATCTGCCGCGCCTGCTGACCCTTTGGGTGGCGTTGGCGTGGGCGCTGCGGACGGTGGTGCTGCGCAAGGCGCCGGTCGTGCGCGACCGGCAGCACGCGGTGATGGCTGCGATTCTCGCGGTCGGCGCGTTGTCGCTGCTCGGTGCTTACTGGCGCGGCCAGGCATTTCAGACTTTGCTCGATCTGGCCAAGCAGGTCGTGGTTTTCTTCCTGATCGTCAACCTCGCCACGGACCGGCGCAGAGTTCGCATCCTGCTGTGGAGCCTGGTGCTGCTCAACGCCTGGCTCGGTTTCAGCCAGCTCACGGGCTACAAGCTTGCCAGCTCGAGTGCCACTCTGATCCGGCTCGGCACCGGCACCGATTCCTTCCTTGGCAACAGCGTGGACTTCGCCGTGGCGCTTGCGGTGGCATTGCCCTTCGCGGTGTTCTTCATCTTCGCAGAGCGGTCAAGGATTCTGAGGGTGGGCGCGTTATTGCTCGCGGGGCTGTTCGTGGCATCCCTGGTCGCCACAGGAGCGAGGGCGGGCGCGGTCGGGCTTGCGGTTCTCGCGGTCGTGATGTGGTTGAAGAGCCCGCGCAAAGCGGTCGGCTTCGCGCTCGTCGCTTCGCTGCTGGTGGGATGGTGGTATCTGTCCCCTCCGTCATATCACCAGCAGGTTCTCTCGATCGCCGACTACGAACAAGACCCCTCGGCGCTGGGCCGCATTGAGGCGTGGCGTGCCGCCCGGGAGATGCTGACCAACCGACCGCTGACCGGGGTCGGCATCGGTAACTTCAGCACCGCGCGCGCCTTAGCTTACAGCCCGCCGGGGCAGCAGAACTGGCTCACCGTGCACAACATCGTACTGCAAGCGGGCGCCGAGATGGGGCTGCTCGGGCTGTTCGTGTACTCTCTGCTCGTGTTCTTCGTTTTCGGCGATAACCGCCGGACGCGGCGCGCAGCGGAGCAAGTCGGCGGTGACGCCGGACGCTGGTATCGCAATATCGCTAACGCCATGGACGCGAGCCTGATCGGATTCCTGGCGACCAGTTTCTTCGTGACTACCCTGTATTATCCGCACCTCTACCTGATCGCCGGCATCGCGGTGGCGCTCAAGCATGCCGTGCTGGCGGACGCCGGGTACGCCGAGCAGGCGGTGCCGCAGGCCGCTTTCGCGGGCGCGACGCCGCGCCTGGCGAGGGACATGACGTGAGGATGGGTCAATCACAGTATGTCTAGCGTGCGGCAAGTGGTGAAGGCGACGATCGCCGGTCTCGGCTACTACGGCGGGGGATTCCGCGCGCTCGGCTGGCTGGCGGACCGCCTGCACGGCGCGGGCTGCGCCATCCTTACGTATCATCGCGTGCTGCGCGGTGCGGAGGTTGCCGCGGAGCCCGATCCGGGGCTGGTGACCACGATCGAGACGTTCGCGGCTCACATGCAATTCATCGCCCAGCGCTACCGGCCGCTGGCGCTGGACGAAGCTGTCGCGCGCCTTGCGCGCGGCGCTCTCCCTCCCAGGGCCTGCGCGGTAACCTTCGACGACGGCTGGCGGGACAGCTATACCAATGCGTATCCGATCCTGCGCGAACTCAATATCCCGGCAACCATCTTTGTCGCCACGAGCTACGTCGGCACCGAGCGGCCGTTGTGGACGCGGCAGGCGGCGCGCGTCTTCGACGAGGCGCTGCGCCGGGGCCGGTACCGCCTGGTAAGCGATGCGCTTGCCGGCGCCGGGCTGCAGCCGTCAGCGCGAACACACACACCGCGCGCGACCGAGTCCCTGGTCTCGGCGCTCAAGCGCATGCCCGCCACAAAGAGGGAGCGAATCGTCGCCGACCTCGCGGCGGCCCTGGGCTGCCCCGTGATGAAGGACCCCTGGCTCACGTGGGACGAGCTGCGTGAGATGCATGAGGGCGGGGTATTGGTCGGCTCTCACACCCGAACGCACGCGATCCTGACCGCGGAAGCTCCGGAGTGCGTGGTGGATGAGCTGGTCGGATCACGGGCTGACATCCAGCGGCACCTGGGCATCACCGCCATCGCGTTCTGCTATCCCGACGGTGCCACGGACGAGCGAGCGGAGGCGATGGTGCGCCAAGCCGGGTACTCGTTGGCCTGCTCGACACAGCCTGGCGTCGCACGTGCCAACGCTGACTTGCTCCGCCTGCCGCGGATCGCAGCCGACGAGCGGATGGCACACGGCATCAACGGCGGATTCTCGCGGGCGCTGTTCGTTTGCCAGGCCGCAGGCGGGTTCCGCGGCCTGGCGCAGATGGCAAACCGTCGGCTCCGCGGGCCGGGCGGACGAGGCGCGCGCGGCCGACGCAAGTGCGACGATTCGAGCGGCGGCCTGGCGGCAACGGAACGGCATCCATGACTCCCAGCACCCAAGCATCGGTCCTCGTGGTCGAGGGCGACACGCGCAGCGCGGTGGCGATAGCGCGGTCGCTCGGCAAGCGCGGCATCCCGGTCTGGGTGGGCGCGAGCACATGGAGCGCCCTGGGCGCCTTATCGCGCTATGCTCGGGGCCGGGTCCGGCATCCGTCGCCGGCCCTCGATCCCGAGGGCTTCGCGGCCGCAGTTGACGAAGCATGCACACAGGGGCGCGGCGATCTCATCTTTCCGACCACCGACGTCGCTCTGGGCATCCTGACCGGCGCCCGCGGGCGGCTTCCCGCGCGGTCCGTCGGTTGCTTGCCTGCTGCGGAGGCGCTTGAACTGATCTCCGACAAGGCTTCTCTACTGCGCTTGGCCGCCGCCCAAGGCGTGCCGACGCCGCAGACCCATTTCGTCCAGCGCCGAGAAGACGTGGAGAGACTCGCACCTCGGCTCAGCTACCCGGTCGTGGTCAAGACGCGGCGGTCGCGGCTGCAGATGAACGGGCGCTGGCGACCCGGCGCTCGCGCCTATGCGGCAACGCCGCTGGAGCTTATCGACTTGTATGACCGGACGCGGCCGCTGGATCCGCAGCCGCTGATTCAGGAATGCGTCCCCGGCTACGGCTGCGGCGTGTTCGTCCTTGCCAACCGGGGAGAAGTGCGGGCGCTGTTCGCGCACCGCAGGATTCGAGAGAACCCGCCGTGGGGGGGCGTGAGCGTGCTCAGCGAGAGCTGTGAGCCGCATCCGGTGGCGCGCGATTCCGCGGTGGCGCTGCTGCGCGCGCTGTGCTGGCACGGCGTCGCGATGGTCGAATTCAGGCACGATGCGCGCGATCAGATTCCCAAGCTGATGGAGATCAACGCGCGGTTCTGGGGCTCCCTGGAGCTGGCGATACAGGCCGGGGTCGATTTCCCTTATCTCCTGTACCGGATGGCGCAGGACGGCGATGTTGCGGCGGTGACGCAATACCGGCTGGGATTGAGGAATCGGTGGTTGATAGGGGACCTTGATCGGCTGCTGTGGGTGATGCGCGGATGCCAGCCGGTGAACGATACGGCTCCGCTTGCCCGCTGGCGTGAGGCCTGGGAATTCGCCCGAACCGGCGGCATGGTTCACCTGGAGCTGGAGCGGACGGATGACCCGCTGCCAGCGCTCGGGGACGCCGCAGCGTACGCATGTGGCCTGGTGCGCGAAGTTGCGAAAAGAGCCGTGGGAGCGCGCCGATGACTGGATCAGGCGGCGATGACTATGTGGAGCCGGCGGGCGAACGCGCCGGGATCTTGCAGGTCATCGAAACCGGCGGTGCCGGCGGTGCCGAAACGGTGCTGCTGGAAGTGGCCAGGCATCTGTCGCTGTGCGGCTACCGGGTCGTGGCCGGCGTCGGAAGGCGCGCGTGGCTGGCGGAAAAGCTCGAGGCCGCAGGCGTGCCCGTCAACGTTGTCAGACGCGGCCGGCGGCTCGACTGGCGGCTGGTCGGCCAGATCATGGGGATTATCAGGCGCGAGCGCGTGAATCTCGTTCACGCTCATCTGTTCACTATGAACCTCAACGCGTGCGTCGCCGCCCGGTTGACAGGCGTGCCCTGTATCGCCACTTGCCACGGCCTGGATGACGTGCAAGGCGCGCGCCGCCGGCTGGTCAACCGCGTCATCGGGCGCCTGGCCAGTCGCATCGTCGCGGTGTCCGATTTCTTGCGCGGGGAGCTGGTCAACGCCTGCGGGGTCGCGGCCTCCCACGTGGTAACCATCCACAACGGGGTTGCGCTGGAGCAGTTCCTGTCCGACAACGGCTCGCAGCGACGGGCGATTCGCGAGGAGCTGGGCGTAGCCGACGCCTGGGTCGTGGGCGCGGTGGGAGGGCTTCGCGCGATCAAGGGCCACCTGTTCCTGGTGGAGGCAGTGGCGAGGCTGGCCGAGTCCGTGCCCAACGCGTGCCTGCTGCTGGTGGGAGAGGGTCCATTGCGAGAGGAACTCGAAGCACGCGCGGCCGACCTCGGGATCGCGGGGCGAGTGCGCTTCATAGGCTTCCGAGATGACGTTCCCCGCATTCTGGGCGCGCTGGACTGCTTCGCGCTACCCTCCCTGTCAGAGGGCCTGTCCATCGCCGCCATCGAGGCGATGGCGGCCGGTTTGCCGGTCGTGGTCACCGCCAGCGGAGGGCCGTCCGACCTCGTGCGCCACGGCGAAACGGGTCTGATGGTTCCGCCTGGCGATGCTTCCGCCTTGTCGGCGGCCATCACAGCCATCCGGGACGACCCTGACCTGGCGCGGCGCCTGGGTGCCGCCGCCCGCCGCAAGGCCGAGGTTTTCGATGTGCGAAGTATGGTACAGAGGTACGAGAGGCTTTATCGGGAGGTGCTCGGTGACTCCGGGTGGTCCTGAGCGCGAGATGAGCCAGGCGCTGACTCCCGGCCTGGACCTGGACGAGGCTGGCCCCTGCGACCAGGTGGGCCGCGCGCCGAATCGCTGCGCCCTGGCAGACGCGCGGGCAGGTGATCGGGCGTGCCACTCTGGCGCGCCTGCGCCGCGGGAGCCGTCCGGCGACCAGCCCTTACGCGTCTTGCATCTTCTGCCCACCAGAGGAATCGGTGGGCCGGAAAGGCAGGTGTTGGGGCATCTTCAGACCGTGGACCGGACGCGCTTTGATGTCATCGTCTACGCCCTCAACCAGGGCCGCGACGCCTGCGCGGTCGCCGAGCGAGCAGCGGCTCTGGGCGCCGGCGCCTGGTGGCGCGCGGACGGAGGTCCGTTCGACTGGGCATCGGTCGGCGAAGTGGTCAGGCTCATACGCAGCATGGGCATCCGGCTCTTATGCGCTCACGGCGATAAGCCTCACTTTCTGGGGCTCATCACAGCCCGCCGAGCCGGCATCCCGATTATCGGCTGGGTGCACGGCTGGACCGGGGAGACGTGGCGAGTCAGGCTTTACGACCGGCTCGACCGCAGGCTCCTGCGCTACATGGATGCGGTTGTCGGAGTATCCGAGACATGCCGCCAGCAGGTGCTGCGGTTGGGCGTGCCCGAGCACCGCGCCGCGGCGGTCCACAACGCGGTCGACGCGGCGGGCCTGCGACGCGAGACCGGTCAGTCGGTCCGAGCCGAACTGGGGCTGGGTCAACGCGAGGCGCTGGTCGTATCGGTGGGGCGGCTGAGTCGCGAGAAGGCGCACATGCACCTGATAGAGGCTGCGCGGCTGATGCGCGATTGGGGAGTGGACGCTTACTTTGTGCTGATTGGCGACGGCGCCGAGCGCCCCCGCCTCGTCGCGGCGGCGAACGCGGCGGGCCTGAGCGAGCGGGTGCATTTCATGGGGCACCGCGCTAAGGTGGCAGCGCTGCTGAGAGAGGCCGACGCCTTTGCCCTGCCCTCGCTCACGGAGGGCCTGCCCAGCGCCGTGATGGAGGCCATGGCGATGGGCCTGCCGGTGGTGGCGACGGCGGTGGGAGGAGTGCCGGAGCTGGTGGTGGATGGCGAGACCGGGATGCTGGTGGCGCCTGCAAGCCCGCGCGCGCTTGCCGAAGCCCTGTCGGAGCTGCTTCGGGCGGCCCCGCACGAGCGGCAGCGGATGGGCGAGGCCGGCCGGGAACGCGTGGAACGCCACTTTGGCTTCGAGGCGCAGTCCCGCAAGCTGGAGGCGCTGTACAATGACGTGGTGCATCGGCGCCTCCCGCTATTGGCGGGTTCACCATGAACGAGCGCGTAAGCAGCGGCAGTCTCGCGCGATCCGCCGGGGCCGCCCCAGAGCCCGATGATCGCCGGGCCACAAGCAATATGAGAATCCTGTGGCTGTATGCCAGCACGTATCCGTGGGAGGTGCGCATCGAAAAGATGGTCACCTCGTTGCACGAGCGAGGGCACGAGGTGCACTTGCTTTGCGCCAACCACGATCGTCGCCCTAGCCTTGAGTGCAGCCACGGGGTCGTCATACATCGCCTGCGCCGCTTGCCAGCCTGGGCCGGGCCCGTGCAGCTCGCCGTGGGCCTGCCGTCTCCGTTCAACCCGCTGTGGTTTTGCGCGACACGAGCGCTGCTGGCGCGCCAATCGTTCAACCTGCTGGTGGTTCGCGATCTCCACGTGGCGCCGGCGGCCATCGCGGCCGGACATTCCGCCCGCGTCCCGGTCGTGCTCGACCTGGCGGAGAACTGGCCCAGCCTGCTGCGCGAATGGCGGGAGCGGGAGGGATGGAATTTGCAGAACGCGCTCCTTCGCCACCCCGCGGGATCGCGCATCGTCGAGCGTCTGGCGGTGGCCCGCGCCGATCACGTGCTGGTCGTGGTGCAGGAAATGAGGGACCGCCTGGTGACCAAGCTGGGAGTTGATCCGGCGCGCATCAGTGTGGTGATGAACACGCCCCGGCTACTGCCGCGCGAGTCGCTCCCCGCGAAGCCGCGCGCCCGACGGCAGGATTCGCTGCTGCTCGCGTACCTCGGCGGGGTTCACCAGAGCCTCGGCCTCGACACGGCGCTGCATGCGGTGGCGAACGCGCGCGAACGGGGACTGCGCGTGCGCCTGCGGATTGTGGGGCGCGGCAAACCGCAGCAAGAACGGCGCCTGCGGCGGCTCGCCAGGGAGCTGGGCATTGAGGAGGTGGTCGAGTTTTTGGGCTGGATGCCCCAGGCGCAGGCCTTTGGGCTTCTGTCGCAGGCGGATGTCGGCATCTGTCCGTTTCCGCCGAATGAACACAACGATACGACCATTAGCAACAAGATGTTCGAGTACATGAACCTGGGTCTTCCTGTGGTGTGTTCCGACGCGAAGCCGGCGAACCGGATCATGGAGGAGACCGGCGCAGGGCTGGTGTTTGCAGCCGGTTCGGTGGACGCGATGGCGGCGGCGATTGCCCGCTTTGCCGATCCCGCCGCACGCGCAGCCTGCGGAGCAGCCGGGAGACGGGCCGCCGAGGGGCGGTACAACTGGGAAACGGATGCGGCCGTGCTGGAGGAGGCGCTGCTGGGAACGGCCGGCCGCCGGCGTGCGTGCGCAAGCAGTGGTGATTCCCGCACGATGGTGGATAGCCTGCGGTGAGAGTGAAGCTACACCAGAGCAGTGACGACAGCGCCTGGCAGGAGTTCGTCAACCAGCACGGGGACGCCTGCCTGGAGCATGACATCGCCTGGCAGCGCATCTTTGCGGATACCTACGGCTACGGGCAGCGCTACCTGGTGCTGGAGGACGATGGGGGCATGGCGGGGGTGCTGCCGCTGTTTTCGGTCCAGGTGTGGCGCATGGGACGTTGTCTCCTGTCGATGCCGTTCCTGGATTGCGGCGGGCCGCTCGCGGCTTCGCTCGCACATCGGGCCCATTTGCTGGAGGCCGCCAAGCGACTGGGCGAAAAGGAATCGGCGGCGTATGTCGAGATGCGCATGCTCGAGCAGGCCGGCGGCGGCGTGCCCACCAGGACGGACAAGGCCAAGCTCGTGCTCGACCTGGCCCAGGATGCGGAGTCGGTGTGGAAAGGCCTGCCCTCGGTGGTCAGGAACCGCGTGCGAAAAGCGCGCAAGGGCGGCCTGACGGTGAAGTGGGATGATGGCGAGCAGCTCGATGCGTTTCACCGGGTGCATGCCCGCAACATGCGCGACCTGGGATCTCCGGCACCTCCGCCCAGACTGTTCTCTAATACCTTCCGGCACTTCGGCGAGCGCGCCCGGCTGATTACGGTCTGGCGCGATCAGACCGCGGTGGCCGGCGCGGTGTGGCTGCGCATCGGTTCCACCGCGTACGTCCCGTGGGTGTCAGCCTGGCGCCGGTACTTCAGTCTCGCCCCCAATGACCTGCTGTACTGGCAGGCGGTGAAGATGGCGTGTGACGCCGGTTGCCGGCGATTTGACTTCGGTCGCTCCACAATCGATTCGGGGCCCTACCGGTTCAAGCTCAAGTGGGGGGCGCGCGCCCTCCAGCTCTACTGGCATTACTACTGCCGGGACGGCGTCAAGGCCCCGTCAGCTTTCGCCGAGGACCGGGGCCTGCGCCTGGCAGCGACCCTGTGGAGGCGGCTGCCGGTGGGTCTCACTAACCTGCTGGGTCCTAGGATCATCGCGCACATGCCATGAAGGCTGCGCGAGGCGCGACATCCATCCCGCGGCGGCCTCTGCACCGCGGCGCGACGCTCTGATCGAGGAGGCATCGACTGAGCGCGAACGACATAGCGGTCTGGGCCTTCTGGCTGGCGATGGCGGCGATGGCCTATGCCTACGCTGTCTATCCCCTGGTGCTGGCGGCGCTGGCGCGCCTTCGCCCCCGGCCGGTGCAGAAGGCCGATATCACTCCGTCGGTGTCGCTCATCATCACCGCGCACAACGAGGCGGTAAGTATCGCCGGCAAGCTCGACAACAGCCTGTTTCTGGACTACCCGGCAGACCGGCTGGAGGTGCTGGTGGCCTCCGATGCCTCGACCGACGAGACCGAGTCCATTGTTGCTCGCTATGCAGGCCAGGGCGTGCGGCTGGTGCGCAGCCCTCACCGGGTCGGTAAGACGGCGGCGCAGACCATGGCCATCGCGCAAGCCAAGGGCGACGTTGTGGTGCTGTCCGATGCCAGCGCCCTGCTGGCGCGCGACGCTCTGGGAGCGATCGTCCGTCCCTTCGCCGACCCGCAAGTGGGACTGGTGAGCGGCGAGGACGTCAGTGTGATCTCGATCAGTCACCCTGCCGCACAGGGGGAAAACCTCTATGTGCGCTACGACATGTGGGTGCGCCGACTGGAGACGGCGGTCGGCTCGATGGTAGGCGCCAGCGGCTGCTTCTACGCTGTGCGGCGCAGCCTGAGGGCGCAGGTCGGCGCTGAGCTGATCGAGGATTTTGCGGTGCCGCTGTCGGTGGTGCTCAGCGGAAAACGCGTGGTGAGCGAGCCGGCCGCTCGCGCCTTGATACCGACCACCCTGTCCGCCAGGGCCGAGTTTCGGCGGCGCGTCCGCATCCAGATCGGAGGCGCCGTAGCATTGTGGAAGCACCGCCGACTACTCAACCCCTTCCGCTTCCCCCAGGTCGCATGGGCGCTTATCAGCCACAAGATGGCGCGCTGGCTAACGCCCCTGTGGTGGGCGGTCGTACTGGTCACCAGCCTGGCGCTGGCGCGCGTTCACCTAATCTACGCGGGCTTTGGGTTCCTGCAGGGGGTCTTCTATTGCCTTGCGCTGGCTGGATGGTTGCGGTCGGCGCGGCCGCGCTCGCCGGCCTGGGTGAGCGTTCCATTCTCGCTCACGCTTGCCAACGCCGCCATGGCGGTCGGCCTGGTGCAGGCGCTGCTCGGCCGCCGCGCGGCGGCCTGGCAACCCTCCGAGCGTGCAGGGCCGCGGCGGTACCGTACTCGTGGCTATCCCTCAGAGTAGGTCGAACGCCCACGGAGCCCACCGTGCCGCGCCAGGGGCCAACTCCGCCGCGTGGATCCGGCTAACATGAAACTACAGACACCAGCACCTGCGGCTGCCCGGAAGCGCCTGGGCAATCTTCCCAAGTGGCTGTGGATCTGCGTCGGCGGAGTGGCTCTTGTCTACGCTGTGTTTGTGTTTCCGGCTTTGCCTCCGGTGGGAGATGCGGCGGATTACGCCGCGCTCATTCGCAAGGGAGAGTTCGGCGTCCGCACTGTCCACATCGGATACTACGTCCTCGCGTATCCCTTCGCCCAGCTTGCACAGGTTGTCGACTTGCCCCTCGCACTGTGCCTCAACGTTCTAGCCGCGCTGTGCATGGTGGCAGCAGTGGCCATAGCCTTCTGGATAGCGAAGCTACTTCGTCTCGACGACGGAGCAGCAGCATGTGTAATGCTAGCTCTGGCTTTCTCCGGCATTTTCTGGTATCACGCGGAGTTTTGCGAACTCCAAGCGCTTCTCATGCTGATGGTATTCCTGTCGCTCGCGTTGTTCCTCGCTCGGCGCCCTGTCGGCTCGGGAATCATATTTGCCGCTGCGATGCTCACAAGCCAGGCTGCAGCGCCGAGCGCGCTTTGCTTCTTGTACCTCGCCTACCGCTCGCGAACGTGGAGGTCGCTCGCGCTCTTCGCGGCATCATTCACGTTCGCTTTCGGCGTCGGGGTCGCTCCAATCGCGAGGGACTACTTCTTCGGCCCACGTGGAGCATTTCCATCAACGCAGTACTACCCCGCCGGTTCCGCACTGAAGATGGTACTGTACTGGGCGTACCGCCTCGCCGAGAACTTCACCGTATGGCTAGTCGCGATGGCCTACGGACTCGTGCTAGCCTGGCGACGGGCACGCCAGGTCCTTGCCTTCGCGGCCGTTCTGTGGATAGGCCACGCGTGGGTGAACCTGCGCCTGGGGCACATCGAGTACGGCTTCGCCTGGATGCCAGCTTATCTGGGCGCAAGTATGCTCGCGGGGATCGGCGCGGTAGGTGTTGCGAGGCGGCTCTGGGATAACCCCAAGGCCCGCGTGGGTGTGTTGGCGGTGTGGGTCGTCCTTTCAGCGGTGCTTTCGGGATGGCTGTACGTGTGGCCGAAACGCGCCGACGCCGAGGCTTTTCGCCTGGTGGCTCACCAAGTGCGCCAGCGTGTGGGCAATGCCACGGTTATTGCAGCACCCCACGTCGGATTCGTATACGTGTACGAGACTCAGCCAGAAGTAGCGAATGTGTGGAGGGGCACATGGGTCAACGTACCATCCACTGCGCACGACTGGCGCCAGCTTGCGTCCAGGCACGGGCTGCTCTATCTCCTCTCGTTTAGAGGGCGACCTCACGTCTTCCGAGTCTGGCTGTTCAACAACCGCCTCGCGCGCCGCTATCTCGAGCCCGAAGCTCGGAAGCGGTTCACTGAGGAAGAGGACGACATCGTCCAGCAGGCACGCGATAGCTTGCCGGAGAACATGGCGCTCGTGAGGGTCGGCGCGTGGCGACCCCACACAGAGCTGTGGCGTGTGGTCGCGCACAACGGGCAGCAACCTGTGGCTGTCACATCCGAGCCGCGAGCTGGTCCGTTACCTGCGGAGGCAGATCAACAGTGACGCGACATGGAGCTTGAGCGGCGACATGGCCTGCGACGCACCCGGGGCCAACCGCGGTCAGTTGCAGTTGGGACGCAGGTGCATCCCACCGTTTCGGTCTTGTTGGCTAGGGCTCGCGTCCCGCGCCAGTAGGCGGTGACGGAGCCAGACAACGGTCGAAGCATGGAGATACTGCCGCCGCGCTCTTGGCTTCGGCGAGAGCGCGCAGGGCCTGAGTAGGTGCACGCCAGGCGGGCTCAGACAAGGTCCGTAATGTGGAATATACAGCCGGTAGCGTGGTGGGCGTGCGGCACTTGCAGTCGCGCCTGGCGTTGTCGCATGTTGCGGCCCGCGGACAAGCCGCGCGACGGATAGATGTCGGCGCGCTTGTAGCCCGAATGAACACAATCTCACTGGGCAACTGAGATGAGAGCATATTTCAGTCGCAGCCTGGCGGTCGCCACTGCCATAGTCCTCTTGGCCGCGGTGCTGGCGGCCCCCGTCGTGGGGTCTGACTACAGACACATTAATTCGTTTCTGTTCGTATGGACGGCGACCGAGGCGGACCTGCCGTGGATCGCGTCACACTACGATTGGGTGCGGCTCGACGCTAACCTGGTGCCGCCGTTCAGGGCATTCAGCGCGGCGCCAACGTGGGTCTACTCGAACTATAACTACGTTCCCATCGGCGGCCCCAAGGAGGATATGTACGCATGGGCCGATGCCAACGGCCTTACCTGGCAGCAGCGGGAGGATATGTTTCTGCACTTTGCGGCGGATACGGTGCATCTGCCGAGCGCGGAAAGCACTTCACCCGACCGCAGCATCGAGGACAAGTTCGACACCGTGTGGGTGTATAACGGGGCGAGTTATGCTAACCGCACGACCGACGCCTACGGCGGCGGCGCGTTTGCCGTCGGCGGTGGGGTGGGCTGGATTCTCTACGTCGGGTATGACGAGCCGTTCAAGGAGGTCAACCTCACGCTCGCCACGCCCGCGAGCGCGAACTGGGATGGCGTGTGGGAATATTGGAACGGCTCGGCGTGGGCCGCACTGTCGCCGACCGACGGCACCGCCGATATGACCGCAAGCGGCAAAGTGGAGAAGCTGCCGCCGCCGATGGCGTCGTGGGCGCGCACGACGGTCAACGGCGTCACCCACTGGTGGTGGCGACTCCGCACCACGGCAGCGGGCACCACGCAGCCCGTCGTCGCTGGCGGTGGTTTCAAGGGGCGCAACTACTACTACCCAAGCGGCGGATACTACCGTTCGCCCGGATGGGACAGCGCCAACGACCAGAACGGCGACGGTGTGCGCGATGCGAACGTGAATCCCAACGCGACCGCCATCTTTCGCCATGAGGCCAGAGTGCCGTGGTGGGAACATACCACCCAGTACGTGAACATGGCTAACGCGAATGTCAGGCGCTGGTATCCGTCCTGGCACGCGAAGCTGGTGACTTCCCCCATAGGGAGCACGGGTTACACCTTCGACACGCTCTTTCTCGACGACGCATTTGTCGCGTTCAGGGTCGGCAATCTGCAGAGCGGCGGCACGACCGTCGAGGGCACTTCGGCCGGCGCGTGGCAGGCGGCAACCCTGGCGATGCTGCAAGCCACCAAGAGCGCCGTCGGCCCCGGCAAGATCGTTTTCATCAACACCTCCGAGCTAACCGGCTCTGTCGTCGAGTCCTATATTGACGCGGTTGATGGGTTCCACGGAGAGGGCTTCATTTGGGCGGGCGGCATCTATCCGCGGGAGCGCCTGGACGCACTTATCAGCAGGAACGCCAAAGGCAAATGGTGCCAGATCTTGGCCCCAGGGGTCGCGGTCGAAGGCGACTGGGAGCGGAGCAAGATGACCTCCCTCGCCCTGTTCTACCTGGCGAGCGGCGACAACACGTACTACGAATGGGGCGTTGACGGGCATCCGGGGCCCTTCAAGCAGAATTGGTACAAGGCCATCGAATACAACGTAGGCCAGCCCAGGGCGCCCTACTATGTCCTGCGGCAGCAGGACGATCCGAGCTGCCCTCACGACGAATGGGGCATCGCCTACATGTATGCCCGGGAGTTCGACAACGCGCTGGTCGTATCGGTGCCGCTGCCGCACTGGGACTCGAACTACACGGCGTCCTACACGGCGGCTCTGCCGATCTACGCAATCCCCGGCGGCGGCACCTCCAGCCGCTACCAGAAGCTCAATAGCGATGGGACGATTAACCCGACCATTCTGACGGCCGTCACGCTGCGCAATGCCGAGGGCGTGATCCTCGTCAAGGCCGATCTCAGCCCACCTGCCGTCACTGTCAGCAAGTCGGCGTCTCCCTCGCAGGTTGCCCCTGGCGACACCGTCACCTACACGATCACCTACCGCAACGATTCGTCCGCCGTCATCCAGAACGTCGTGCTGACCGATCCCATCCCCCAAAGCACGACCTATGTTGCCAACAGCACCAAGCTCAACGGCACGACGGTCAGCCCCGACCCGTTTGCGGGCGGGCAAATCTCCGTGCCCATCGGGTCGGTGGCCGCCGGCGCCTCGGGAACCGTAGCCTTCCAGGTCGTGGTAAACTAGCCGGAGGCGCGGACCGGCAGCACATCACATCCGTGCGCTTCGCGCCCGATTGACTGCCAACCTGGCCGGCAGCAATGCTCCCTCCGCTGAGAAGAGGAACAGCAACGGCTCGAAGGGCATCCTCTCCTGCGGCCCGCCGGCGGCGACGGCGTACACGAGCGTGGCGGCGGCGAAAGCACCCAGGGCCGGCAGGTAATACCTGAGCCACCTCCTCATGCTCACTGCTGCCGCCACGGCGAGCACGAGCAGCGCCGCGTAGGGCAAAGCGTACCACAGGCGATGCGGGGATCCCCAGTCCGGCGCGCTGGCCCAGAAGAGAACCGCCCGGCTGCCCAAGGAAACGGCGGTGCGCAGTTCCTGCGACGACCGGAGACTGCCCGCTGACCGGGCGAACAGGAATCCACCGTCCACAAGATGACGCTGCAGCAGCCACGGGCTGATGACGAGCACCGCAATCGCCAAAGACAACGCGCCCGTCAAGGCGACCGCGCGCCGCTGTGCGCGGGTCATGACGATTGCCCCCGTCAGCGCCGCAGCCATGATCCACAGAAGAACGGGCTGAGTCAGCGCGACGAGGCCGGAGAGAACGCCGCAGGTTACCGCAGCTTCACGGGACGGCTGATGGCACAGGCGCAGTAGGGCGAGAAAGGCGACGCTGAACCCGGTTACCTGCCACACCGTGGGGCGCAACACGGCTGCGGCAAGCACGAAGCCTGGATAGACAGCGGCGAGGGCGGCCCCGGCGATAGCCACTTGCACCCCGAACATCCTGCGCCCAATGCGGAAGACGGGCACGACCAGCACCGCGCCAACCGCGGCCTGAAGCACGAGCAGCAGGATGAACGCGGGATCGTCGCCCACCTGTCGGCCAAGCACGCGGAACGCCGCGAGCAGATAGGGATAGAATGGCGCGTCCACCGACGTTCGGACGCGATCGCTTCCGTGGCCGCGTGCAATCGCGGTCTCGCGGTGGTCGAAACCGAAGCTGCGCGCTGCCGCGATGGAGGTTCCGAGCGGGGAGTTCCTCTCGCGCGAGGCATCGCGCCACGTATGCGCCGCGACGCCGGCCCCGATCCGCAGCAGTAGCGCAACCGCAAATATCGCGATCAGCGCGCGGCCGCCGCGGTGGCTGATGGTCTTCCGGGTTCGCGTGCGCACCAGTGCGTTCACCTTACGCTGGCGCCGGCGCCGCGCCACCACCGCGCGCGCCCATTAGCAGACACAGCACTTTGCGCGATGCCCGTCATCCCGAAACCGATGCAGGGATGCGCTCGCTGTCGTCGACATTGCGGCGTGCGAGGCGATCATAGATGGAGCAGTAGGCGCTCGCCACCTGCGCCAACCGGTAGCGCTCGACCACGCGGCGGCGCGCCCGCTCACCCATGGCGCGTGCCGCCTGGGGGTCGTGCAGCAGTGGACATATCGCCTGCGCCAACTCCACGGGCGACCCCGGCTTCACCAGCACACCGGCGCCGTCCTCCCCTATCACCTCGGCGTTGCCGCCTACCGTGGTCGCGACGATCGGCAGGCCCGCCGCCATCGCCTCCAACAGCGCGTTGGACATGCCCTCCGACAGCGATGGAAGAACGAACACGTCCATCGCCGCCAGCAGATCCGGCACATCCTCGCGGGTGCCGGTGAAGACGACTCTGTCGTCCACCCCGAAGATCACGGCCGTCCGGCGCAAGTCGGCGAATTCCGGAGCAACCTTGGCCCCCACGACCACCAGCCGGGCGTGCGGGAAACTTGCCGCAATGGCGGCCATGGCCTCGATCAGGAAGTGCTGCCCCTCGACCGGATCCGTGCGCCCGACCGTGCCGATGACTGGCGCGGAGTCGGGTATGCCGAGCCCCTGTCGCACCGCCGAGCGCGGCCTGGGGTGAGCGAATCGCTGGGCGTCCACGCCGTTGGGAATGACGACCACCTTGTCCGCAGCCGGGGGGCGCGCGTAGCGGCAGAAGGCGTCACCGAGGTCGCAGAAATTGACGGTCACCACGCTGCTCAGGCGAGCGATGAGCCGCCACCCCATGATGCGGCGCCACTTGGCGAGCTCGTAGTGCTTGCTGCAGACGGCGGCGATCATGGGAATGCGCAGCAAGCGCGCGGCGATGGCGCCGTAGAGGTTCATCTGGAACAGGAATGTATGCACGACGTGGGGACGCTGGTCGCGCAGGAACCGCACAATGGTCGCGAGCGTGCGTATGCTGAACCGCGTGCCCTCGGTGGATGGGAGGTAATGGACGTCCGCGCCGAGCGCACGCAGCTCGTCCGCCAGCCAGCCGGGCCCGCCGGTCGCCGCGACCGGCAGGTAGCGCTCGCGGTCGAGGTGGCCCACCAGGTTGACCAGCGCGGTCTCCGCGCCCGCGCGGCCGGCGGTCTCGATGAGATAGGCTATCTTTATGCGATCGCCGTCCATGTCGTGCAACACCGATTCCTCGTGATCCGGCTTCTTCAGGACCAGACGCTGCCTCACCGCTGCGCGGGGATGTCGGTCAGCACGGAGCGAAGGATCGTGTTAGCGACGGCGTCCGGCGACTCGACCGCAGCCGGCAGTTGCTCGCGTGCGGCATCCGACCTGGCTGCCGTGCGGGTAGTTACGTGTCACTCTGGCGCCGCATTGATGGCCCGCAGAGTGCGCGCCAGCCCTTCGTCGAACGCCACCTTCACCCGGTAGCCGAGAACGGAAGATGCGCTGGCGATGTCCGCCCGGGAGTGCTTGACGTCTCCTGCTCGCGGCGGCTGGTAAACGACTTCGGACTCACGATGCACGAGCTCGGCAAGGTGACGAATCACCTGATTGAGTGATACTTGATCCCCGCACGCGATGTTGAACACCTTGCCCGCGGCGCCCGGCGCGCCGGTGGCCAGCAAGTTGGCCTCGACCACGTTGGCGACGTAGGTGAAGTCGCGCGTCTGCTCCCCGTCGCCGTAAACGGTGATCTCGCCGCCGTCGAGCAGCGCGCGGGTGAACTTGGCGATGACTGCGGCGTACTGTGAGTCGGGATCCTGGCGCGGGCCAAAAACGTTGAAGTAGCGCAGCGCCACGGTCTCCAGCCCGTAGATCTCGTAGAACACGCGGCAGTAGTGCTCGCCCGCCAGCTTGCTCACCGCGTAGGGCGACTTGGGGTTGGGCGCCATGTCCTCGCGCTTGGGCAGCAGCGGGGTGTCGCCGTAAACCGAGGACGAGGAGGCGAAGACGACCCGTTTAATCCCCGCGTCGCGCGCCGCGACCAGCACGTTGAGGGTGCCCTCGGTGTTGACCTGGTGGGTGGCGATAGGATCGGCGACCGAGCGGGGCACCGAGGGCAGCGCCCCCTGGTGGAGGACATAGTCCGAGCCGCGCATCGCCTCGCGCACGGTCACCACGTCGCGCAGGTCGCCCTTAATGATGCGCAGCTCGCGCTCCAGGTCCCGCAGGTTCTCGCGGTGGCCGGTGGAGAAGTTGTCCAATATGGTGATCCATTGGCCCCGCCGCAGCAGCTCCTCGCAGATGTGCGACCCGATGAATCCCGCGCCGCCGGTAACCAGGTATCGGCTCATGGTCCTCTTCGACCGCTTACCGCCAATGGGTCACGCACGCTCCGCCCGTCGGCCCGGTTCACTGGCCTGCGCACAGCAGGACGACGCGCGCGGTGCTCAGTAGTATCCTGATATCGAGCCAGGTCGACTGGCGGTAGACGTAGGCCCAATCGTACTTCAGCTTTGTATGAACGTCGGTATCGTAGCCGCTGCGCACCTGTGCGAGGCCGGTGATGCCGGGCCGGACCGCCAGGCGCTTGGCGTAGCCGGGTATGTCCGCTAGGAAACCGCCCACGAACTCCGGCCGTTCGGGCCGCGGGCCGACGACGCTCATGTCCCCGCGCAGGACGTTGACGAACTGCGGGAGCTCATCGAGCCGGGTTAAGCGCAGGAGCCGGCCGAGCGGCGTCACCCGCGCGTCGTAGGGGTCGGCCAGCTTGGGCCCGCTGCTGCTCTCGGCGTCCTGCACCATCGTGCGCAGCTTGTATATTGTGAACTCCCTGCCGCCGAGTCCAACCCGCCGCTGGCGGAAGAAGGCGGGGCCGCAGGAGGTCGCTTTCACCAGCAGGGCCAACAGCCCGATCAGCGGCGCGCTCGCCAGCAGCGCGAGGGCGCTGAAGCCAATGTCGAAGGCGCGCTTCGCCCACCGATAGGCGCAGGAGGGACGCCTGCCACTGAGCGCGACCAAGGGTATGTCCCCCACCTGGCGCAGCCGCAGGTCACCCATCATGGCTTCCCGCACACCGAGCGCAGAACTCACGCGCACCTGGTCATCGCGCCCGGCGGCGACCAACTGTCCCATCAGCAGGTCGTGCCAGCTCGGGGCGTGAGCAACCATGATCTCGCCTACCGCATGCCGCTCGACCAGGGACGGGATATCGCGCGTGCCGCCGAGTATGGGTATGCCATCCCAACCGGGCATACCGGGCTCGTCGTCAACGAAGCCGATCACGCGATAGCCCAACTGCGGGTGGTCGAGGATGGCGCCGGCCAACTCGCGCCCGCGCGCACCCGCGCCAACGATGAGCACCCTGGTCGGCTTGGGACACGCACGAGCCGCCGGCCGCACCGAGGCGGCGGGCACAGGGTCGCGCCTATCGCCCTGAACACGAGCGCGGGCGGTGGCGGCTAGCGCCACTGCGGTCGCAGCGACGAAAGCGCAAGCCGCGAGGAGGGCCGCCGCATGGGGCACCACGCTTGTCAGCGAGGCGAAGATCGCTGTTGGGTTCATCATGAGTGCTTGCGTCACTGGTAGGCGAGCGATCGGTCACGTAGGACCAGACCCTCTGGGGCAAGTCGGCAGCAAGGCAAGTTGCTGCGACACTGGTCGAGGACCGTCTCTGCCGGCGCGAACTCGAAATCGCGCAGCAGCCGTCGCAGCTTGCCCTCGGTGCGCTCCAGATTGCCGTAGCAGCGCAGGCGCAGCGGCCACGGCAGCGGCAGCCGTGGGTGGTTGGGATCGAGCTCCCACGGGTGGATGTAAACCACCGCCGGATGGCCCTCGCCGTTCATGCGCCTGATGGCGCGGGCGACCACCGGATAGGGCAGCAACCTGAAATAGGCGCCTCCGGAGAAGCCCGTTCTCAGGCCCAGCCACTGCATGGTCGGGAGGGGGAACTCCACCAACGAACTATGGCCGTTGATGGCCACGCGGTAAGGATGGGCCGGGGAGCCCGGGATGCCGTAGCGGTGATGGCGCAGGGGGAAGATGCTGGAATCGTATTCGAAGCCATGCTCGTCGAGCGCCTCCAGCGCCCACAAGCTGCGGCGGACGACCGAGAACGACGCGGCGCGGTAGCCGCGCGCCGGGCGCCCGGTGATGGACCGTACCAGGTCCTGGCAGTGCCCCAGCTCCCACGCGAACTGCACCGGCGTCTGCTCGTAGATCAACGCGTGGTGGTACCCGTGCACCCCGATCTGGTGCCCGCAGCGCGCGATCTCTCGCACCAGGTGTTGGTTGCGCTCCGCATTCCATCCCAGCACGAAGAAGGTCGCCTTGACCCCGGCCTCGTCCAGGATCGCCAGCAGCCGGTAGGTGCCGGCCTCGAGCCGGTTCTCGCACTGCTCCCAGCGCTCGCGTCCGATATAGCGGTCGAGGTTGGATACCTGGTACCAGTCCTCCAGATCTATGGTGAGTATGTTGGTCACATGCATGCGCGGCCCAGGGCTTTCCCCTGCTGTCATGGGGAGCAATAACCGTGCCAAGTGCGGCCTGGGGTTGCCGCGGCGCACCACTTGGGGTCAACGGGAGGGGGTGAATGTGCGCTCCATGGGACCGCTCCCCCGTCGCCCCAGCGACCCCACGAGTTGTCCATTCTGGGTGAAGGTCACCGCTTCCGGACGCTCCAGCCACACCGTGACCTCTTCCCCAGCCCGCCACCGTTTGTGGCCGGGCGCCAGCAGGCCGTCGAAGAGCACCTTCCCGTCCGCCTTCACGCTCGCTGAGGTGGGCTGCCTGACGTCCGCAACCACGCTCACCGCCGACCCGCCGATGATCGCCCGCAGGCCGGTTCTCTGCTTCTCCGTCGCCCCCGGCAGCCGCACATAGCCCATCCCGGCCGCGAACAGATAACCCACCGTGCCGAGCAGCAGCAGCGAGAAGGCCCCGGTGAACCACCGGCGCCGGGAGCGCCGCTGGGCACTCCCCGGTTCCTCGGCAGGCGCCGGCCCTTCGACAGGCTCAGGACCGCCCCTGCGATGCAAAGCAGCGCCGTCCCGAGCGGCGTCGAGGGGCGGCGGAGCCTCCTCGACCGCGGCCGCGGTTGCCATCTCCTCCGCGACCTCCTCGGCAGCTTCCGCTGTATCAGCGGCACCTGGCCCCTGACTGGGGCCGGCGGCAGAGTCTGCCCCCATACTCTCGTCGGCGGCCGCCGCCTCCGCGGCCTCGCCCGCCGGCAGCGCGGGCGGCGGCCCTTCGACAGGCTCAGGACCGCCCCTGCGATGCAAAGCAGCGCCGTCCCGAGCGGCGTCGAGGGGCGGCGATTCACCTTCCGCCAGCTGCGGAGAGGCGTAGTAGTGCGCGTAGAAGTACGTGGTCTCCGCATCCTCCGGCGCCACGTCGTTGAGCACCACGCCAATGACGTTGGCGCGGGCCTTGTTGAGCAGCGACGTGACCTGGAGCTGGCTGCCGCGCAGCGGCTGACGCGCGCGCACCACCATCAGCGCGCCATCGGTCATCGAAGCGATGATGGCGGCGTCGCTAAACGCAATCGCCGAGGGGGTGTCGAAGAGGACGAAATCGCAGTGCTCCCGCAGCTCGCGCATCAGCGCCCGCATGCGGTTGGAGCTGATGAGATTGGAGGGGTTGTGCGCGGGCGGGCCCGCCGTCAGCAGCACCAGGTTGGGGACGTCGGTGACCTGCAGCGCGTCGGCGAGCTTGACGCCGCCGCCCACAACGCTGGTCAGCCCGACCTCGTTGGGGAGGCCGAAGATGGCGTGCAGCGACGGGCGCCGCAGGTCCGCGTCAACCAGGATCACGCGCCGGTCCGCCTCCGCCAGCGCGATGGCGAGATTGGCGATGGTCGTCGTGCCGCCCTGGCCGGGCTTGGGGGTGACCACGCACAGGGTCTGCAGGGGCTGGTCCTCGCAGGTGAAGAGCAGGTCCGTGCGCAGGAAGCGATAGGCCTCGGCATAGGGCGAGGACGGCAGCGCGCGGGTGATGAGCGGCAGCTCGCGCACGCGCACGCCCTCCATGGCCGGGATGATGCCGGTGACCGGGAGGTTCAGCAAGCGCATGACGTCGTCGGTGGTCTTCACGCGGTCGTCGAGCACATCCATTGCCAGCGCGAGACCGAAGGCCACGGCGAGGCTCAGAGCAAACCCAAGGGCCAACAACTGCCACGGGGAGGGTCCGCGGGTGACCGGCCCGTCTGCGGCGCGCGCGAGATCGACAATCTGGATGGCGCCCGCGTCGTTGCTGACCTTCTCGTCCACCCGGGCCTGATCCACCGCCGCCCGAAGCCTGGCGTAGGTCTCGTCGGCGATGCGGTAGTTGCGGGTCAGCGAGGCCAGCTCCACCCCGCGCGCGGAGGCGACGGCGTAGCGGCTGCGTTCGCGCGTCGCAATCCGATTCATCGCCAGCAGCCGGGCCTGCAACGCCGCGGCCCCGGTTTCCAGTTCGACGACCTGGGCCGCCAGGGAATCGTGCAGCGGGTTGCGCGCGACGGTGGTGTGGGTGATGACATGCCCCATCTCGTCGGCGAGACGGCGGCGCAGGTCACTAATCTGGCTGGTCAACGCCACCACGTTGGGGTGCTGGTCGGTGTGTACCGCCCGCTCCCCCGCCAGCTTGATCTCGAGATCCGCCAGGTCGCCGCGCAGCTTGGTGACCACGGGATTGTCAGTGGTCCCCTCCTCGGTGACCATGGTTGCGGCTTCCCGCCCGAGGCGAGCGCGCGCCGCGGCCAGTCGCGCCGTGGTTTCGCGTAGCTGCGCCTCGGCGGAATCGCGGTCACTTTCGGCCGGCGATATGACCGGCTCCGCCGTTCTCAGGTCCGCGCCCGTGCCGCCGGCGGCGGAGCGGAAATCCGCCAGTTCTTCCTCCGCCTTGCGCAGCTCGCGCTCCACGGACGCCAGCTCGCGCTCGAGGAAGGCGCGGTTCTCCGCCGCCTCGCGGTGGCTCAGCTCCCGGTAGAAGTCGGCCAGCGCGCTCGCCAGGGAATTGGCGAGGCCGACGCTGCGCCCCGAATCCCGGTCGAGGGCGATGATGCGGATGATCGCGGTACGCGGGAGCGTGTCAACGGTGATGCGCCGCCCCAGCTTCTTGGGCGGCTCGGTGATGTGCTGGGCCTGGGCCGCGCGCGCGATCACTGCCTCGCTCTGCGCCAGGTAGATGAGGTTGGACAGGCGCTCCTCGCGCGCCTGGAGGTTGTAGCCGCCGTCGGGCCCGCCGCCACCGATCACCGACTTCTGCAGCGCCTGCTCCGACGGCATCACCAGCGCCGTCGCGCGGTAGTAGCGGGGCATCACCAGCACCCCCACGCCCACCACCAGCATGGCGCAGCCTACCACCGCGGCGATCAGCCACTTGCGATGGCTAATGATACGATAGATTCTCCAGAAATCGGCGGTTGTCATGCGCGGGTGGCCCTCGTCAGTTTGGCGTTCCCAAGCGGTTCACGCGGCGGCTCGCCGGCCTCAGAAAAGCAGGTAGATCAGCGGCGCCAACACCGACGCCGCGCGCTCCAGCAGCGGCCGGTGCGCCCCCGGCGTGCGCACGGGGATGAACAGGGCGTCTCCCGTGCGCAGCTCCACGTTCAGCGCCATGTCGCCCTCCACCATCAGCTTGCGCAGGTTGATCGGCTCGCGCGTCCCCGACCCCGAACGGCCGGCTGCCGCTCGCACGATGTACGCCTGATCCAACACCGCGAACTCCGTCACCCCGCCCGCCTCGGCGACGGCCTCCAACACCCGCGTCCCCTCCTGCACCAAGCACGGCC
>DATLAK010000040.1 GCA_035527535.1 Armatimonadota bacterium | reverse complement strand
CGTCTCGACCAGCGCCGCCAGGCCCAGCTCGCGCGCCGCCTCCAGCATCGCCTCCAGGTCATCCCTCAACGCCGCGCAGATCAGCAGCACCGCATCGGCGCCCGTCGCCGCCGTCTCCCGTAGCTGCCATTCGTCTATGATGAAATCCTTGCGCAGGATCGGCAGCGAACACGCCGCGCGCGCCTCGCGCAGGTCCTCCAGCGTGCCGCCGAAGTAGCGCTCGTCGGTCAGCACCGACACCGCCGCCGCGCCGCCGCGCTCATACGCCGCCGCGGTCTCCGCCGGCGTGCGGGCCTGCGCGATCGCGCCGCGCGAGGGCGAGGAACGCTTGAACTCGCCGATGATCGCTACGCCCTCGCCGCGCAGGTCCGAGGCGAAGGCGCGCGCCGGCTCGCCGCGGGCAGCCGGATGGGGTTGCCCGGCCCGGCGCTGGGCGACCTCCTGGCGTTTGTGGCGCAAGATCTCGTCGAGCACGTTCACGACGCCGCTTGCCTCCCCGCGCAGAACGCCTGCAGCCCACCGAGTTTCGCGCGCGCCGCGCCGGAGTCAACGGATTCGACCGCGACCGCGATCCCCTCGGTAAGATCGTTCGCCTTGCCCGCGGCGGCGATCACCGCCGCCGCGTTGAGGATGACGATATCGCGGCGCGGACCCGGCTCGCCGGCGAGGACTGCGGTCAGCAGCCGCGCACTGACCTGGGCGTCGCCGCCGCGCACGGAATCCGGCTCGGCCCTGGGCATGCCGAAATCCTCAGGCGTTACGGTATATGATCGCACTTGTCCGTCGCGCACCTCGTGGACGCAGGTTTCGCTCGTGATCGAGATCTCGTCCACCCCGCACGCGCCGTACACGACGAAGGCGTGCTCCACCTCGAGCTTCGCCAGCACCCCGGCCAGGGGCGCCGCCCACTCGGGGCCGGGGACGCCCATCAACTGCGCGGTGGCTCCCGCCGGGTTGGTCAGCGGCCCCAGCAGGTTGAAGACGGTGCGCATACCGAGCTCCCGGCGCACCGGCGCCGCGTGCTTCATCGCGGGATGGAAGCGCGGCGCGAACATGAAGCCGATGCCGACTTCGTCAATGCAGCGGCAAACCTCCTGCGGCTCCAGGTCGAGGGACACGCCCAGCGCCTCGAGCACGTCGGCGCTGCCGCATTTGCTGGTGACGGAGCGATTACCATGCTTGGCGACGGCGACGTCGGCGCCCGCCGCCACGAACGCGGCGGCGGTGGAGACGTTGAAGGTCTTGACGCGGTCGCCGCCGGTGCCGCAGGTGTCGGCGAGGGGATGCCGCCGCGGCGTGATGCGCACCGCCTGGTCGCGCATGGCGCGGGCGAAGCCGGTGATCTCGTCCACCGTCTCGCCCTTCATGCGCAGGCCCACGAGCAGCGCGGCGATCTGCGCCGGGGTGGCCTCACCCGCCATCACCTGCGTCATGGCGCCGGCCGCCTCCTGCTCGGTCAGGTCTTGGCGCTCCAACAGCTTACCGATGATCTGCCGAATCATTGCACCCTCCGTCGCCGCTCCACGATGCCAACGCCTCTCCCTGACAGGGAGAGGTTGGGTGAGGGTGGATTGGTGGGGCAGGCGTCTCGCCTGCCGATCATTTCGCAGCCGGGACGGCCGCGCCACCATCTCACCCCCACCTTCATCCTCCCCCTGGAAGGGGGAGGCGTCAGTTAGCCTAACCCCAAGTATCCGCGTCGTCACACCCCCGCCGCTGAGATCGGCAGCCCCAGGAAGTTTCGCAGCAGGTCCTTGCCCGCAGCGGTCAGCACCGACTCGGGGTGAAACTGCACCCCCTCGGTGGCGGGATGCTCGCGGTGGCGCACCCCCATGATCTCGCCCAGGTCCGCGCTGCGGGCGGTTACCTCCAGGCAGGCGGGCAGGGACTGCTCCTCGATGATGAGCGAATGATAGCGCGTCGCCTCGAAGGGATTGGGCAGCCCGCGGTACACCCCGCGGTCGTCGTGCGCGATCATCGAGGTCTTGCCGTGCATCAGGCGCGGCGCGCGCACGATGCGGCCGCCGAACGCCTGCCCCATGCACTGATGCCCCAGGCATACGCCCAATATCGGCACGCGCCTGGACAGGCGCAGGATCAGCTCCATGGAAACGCCCGCGTCCTCCGGCGTCCCCGGCCCCGGGGAAATGACGACATGATCGGGGGCCAGCTCCACCGCCTCCTCGACCCTGAGCTTATCGTTGCGATAGACTCGCACCTCCTGCCCCAGCTCGCCCAGGTACTGCACCAGGTTGTAGGTGAACGAATCGTAGTTGTCAATCATGAGGATCATGGTCGTCACTCACCAGCCGGGTTCCAACCACCAAGTCACAAAGACACCAAGTCCAGACAGTAGGACAGCCGTCTCGGCTGCCAACATCCTATTATGTGGCACAGCCCGCCTGTCCTGAGCCTGTCGAAGGGCCCCCGGCTGTGTCGTCTGCGGGAATCATGCTATTCCACCACTTGCACAGCGCGCCTTGGACGATATACTCGAAGGTGTGCAGGTGCATGGGCAAGTCACCCTTAGTCCACTGCACCCCGGCAGCCGGGAGATAAGTGGCCTGGACCCCTGGGCGCTCAGAAGGTACCGGCATTCCCCCGATCCAGGGCGGCTCGCACATCGGAAGAGGAAAGGGCGTCCCGTCATGTAGCGCCGTTGAACGGTAGTCGTAGATGGTTCGCGTCGCCTTCTTGATGGCCGTCTTGTCATCCCATGGGAATTGCGCCCATTCCGGCGGGCGAGATGACGGCGGATCGGGCCAGAATCGCGAAACGAAGTCCACGAACTTCTTCGTTGACCCCAGGGACTCCACCATCATGTGGGCGACTTTGTCCGCGTGGGCCTCGCCGCCGACCGCGACCAATTGCTCTTCAAGCTCCGGCTTGCTTGCATGTAACCTCTCACGAGGGGTCTCCTCCGCCGATCGCCAGTGGTTCGCCGCAGTCTCCACGGCGGATACGAACATCAGCCACGACAGTTCAGGCTGCGATTCGGCAATCCACAGCGCATCCTGGTAAAGCCGTGCGGCGCGCACGATGGCAAACGCATCTGACGGTTCAACCAAAGGAAGATGCTTCACCAACACGTCGTCGTTGAGGGACTGCTCCCGCGCCGGCCCTGGGATGACTCGCCGGTCTGCGCCTCTAAGCAGCACTGGCTCTTCTCCATGTCGTGGACGCGGTCTGCCCTTCGGGTCTTCCCCTGGGATGAACCAGCGCGACCAATCTCCGGGCTTCAAGCGGATGCCCAACGACAAGGAGAAAAGCGCCGCCACCTCGTCATCCCGTCCCCCGCCATGGTATCGCTTGCACTTGGTTCCCCGCGGCAGGTCATCCAGACGAAACAAGGGGTCTTCCGAGTCAAAGACGATCTGCGCCTCAACTCTTAGCACTATCGCCTGCCGGGATACTCCGGGCTTGATGTGAGGCACGAGGTTCAGCAGCCTATACGGGCCGTAACCCTCCTCGAGTTCGCCGGTGACGTATGCATCCGTGTACAGCGGCACTTCGTAAGCCCCCGGGAATTCACGACCCTTGAGCGCCGCTATCCAGTTCTCCCACACGGCCGGCCCGCGTGGATCAGCCTTCGGCTCGTCACCATTCTCGCGTGGCTTCTTCATGAATAGCTGCCTATTGCTTGGCCCTACCTCTTGGGCGCAGCATGCTGCGCCCCTACTGTCTGTCATCGGCGTCTATCGGCGTTCATCGGCGGCCACTTTCGTCCGCCCTTCGTTTCATCTGCGCAATCTGTGGATTCTCCCTCCCCTTGGTGTCTTCGTGTGGCCGGGACCCGACGGGTCGGGCCCGCCACGGCGGCCGCAGGCCTAGCCGTCTTCGTGGTTCCATTTCGTCCGCTGCTTCATCCCAGCCCCCCCTCCGCCATCTCCAGCGCGCGCAGCAGGGCCATGGCCTTGTTCATCGTCTCCTGGTACTCGCGCTCCGGCACCGAATCGGCGACGATCCCCGCCCCCGCCTGCACGTACGCCGTGTCGCCCTTGGCGACGATGGTGCGGATGGTGATGGCGGTATCCATGTTCCCGCTGAAGCTGAAGTAGCCGATGGCCCCCGCATACGGCCCCCGCCGCGTCGGCTCCAGCTCGTCTATGATCTCCATCGCCCGGATCTTGGGCGCGCCCGAGACCGTCCCCGCCGGGAAGCACGCCCGCAGCACGTCGAACTGATCCTTGCCCGCCGCCAGCCGCCCCCGCACGTTCGACACCATGTGGCTGACGTGGGAGTAACGCTCCACCGACATCAGCTTGTCCACCTCCACCGTCCCGGGCTCGCACACACGGCCGATGTCGTTGCGCCCCAGGTCCACCAGCATGATGTGCTCCGCGCACTCCTTCTCGTCCGCCAGCAGGTCCGCGACCAAGGCGGCATCCTCCTGCGCCGTCGCCCCGCGGGGGCGCGAGCCGGCGATGGGGCGGGTGATGACCTCGCCCCCCTCCTCCGACACCAGGCGCTCGGGCGAGCTGCCGATGATCTTCAAGTCTCCATACGTCAGATAATACATGTATGGCGACGGGTTGAGCGAGCGCAGCGCGCGATAGACCTCGAACGGCTCGGCGCGCAGGGGCTTGCGCAGGCGCTGGGAGAGCACAACCTGAATCGCGTCGCCGGCGGCGATGTATTCCTTGGCGCGACTGACCGCGGCCATGAACTGCTCGGGCGTCATGTTGGACTGCGCGGCGACCGGCTGCACGGCCGCGCCCGCGCCGGGGTCGTCTGCCAGGTGCGGGCGATCCATGTGGCGCGCCAGGCGCTGCGCCATCGCGTCAATCTTGGCCACCGCCTGGGCGTAGGCCGCATCGGGGTCGTCGCCGACATAGGCGTTGGCGAGGATCAGGATCTTGCGCTGCAGATGATCGAAAATGAGATAGGTGTCGGTGAAGACCAACATGCAGTCGGGCAGGTCGAGATCGTCGGTGGTGCCGTTGGGGAGCCGCTCGAAGAAGCGCACGAGGTCGTAGCTCAGATAGCCCACGGCGCCGCCGCAGAAGCGCGGCAGCTCGGGGTTGGGGACGAAACGGTACCGCGCCAGCAGCTCCTCGAGCACCATCAGGGGGTCGGCATCGGGCGCGAGTTCGCGGGTTTCGGCGCCGTCGGCGCCGTCTATGCGGACCTGGCGGCCCTTGCTCTGGAAGATAAGGAACGGCTCGCTGCCGAGAAAAGAATAGCGGCCGACCTTCTCCCCGCCCTCGACGCTTTCCAGCAGGAAGGCGTGCTCGCTCGAGCCGAGCTTGAGGAACGCCGAGACGGGAGTCTCGAGGTCGCCCAGGACGGCTCGATAGACTGGGATGAGGTCGCCCCGTCGCGCGCGTTCTCGGAACTCGCCGCGTGATGGTGAATACATGTCGGTCTCGACCGAGATGCCGTCATCAGGCGGGATTGTAGCAGATTGCGCCCTGGCGCGCAACCGGCAATGCCCGGCGCAAGGAACACGGGGCGCGACGCTCGGGGCGGGAGCCGCGTGGGGGCACTCGGGCGCGACGATCCTTAGGGCCGCAGGGCGCGTGCGCAAACGGCGTGCACCACCCGCATCTGGCGCAGGATGAACCCGGCCAGCGAGAGGCGGATGTCATCGCCGGTCTGCCAATAGGCGCAGTGGCGATACTCGCCGCCCAGGCACCACTGAGCCTGGCACGCGAGGGGAAGGTCGTAAGGGCCTTTGCGCCGAAGGGGGTCGGCGTGACAGACATTGAGCGTGCAGGGCATTGCGTAATGGTTGCCCGGCCCGTTCGCCGATCCCAGGTGCGGGCAACTCGTCGCCCGCGATTCGTCGCCTCGTGGAATGAAGGTGTGGGAGTACATTGGCTGCGTCACCCGGCGTGTGCATGTGCGCACGGCCAGTTATTCCACAGTATCCGCAGCAAACTGAGATGCTATGCTTTCGGAGGTAGTATATGGCCGACGGTTTACATCTGACACAGCAGGAGTGGGAGCGCCTGGAACCGCAGCTCGCCGCGGCCGAAGCTCACGCCCACGAGGAGTTCTTCGACATGGAGGAGGCGCGCGCGCTCCTGGGCGAGGACCGCACCACCCCCGGCGCGCGCCTGCTGCGCCGGCTGTTGCAGGGCGGCGACGAGACCGCGGTAGCGCTGTTCCGCGCGGCCGAGATGTACAACCACGAGCTCACCCGCCACGGCTATGCCGCCGCCTATCGCTGTGGCAGAGACGAGGCCGATTCGCAGACCTGATTCCCGCCCCCTCCGGTGAGCGCGGCGGCGCGCTACCTCACCGTCTTCGGCGTTACGCGCTTCCGCCGGCCCGTGGGGACGACCCCGGAGCCGCAGCCCGGTCGGCGCGCATCCCCACTTCTCGGCTCATACCCCCCCATCGGGGTGCTGACGGTTACCCAGTTTCCGATCAGGCCGCAGCGAGATTCTTCACTTCGCGCAGTTTACCCTGAGCGTAGCCGAAGGGCTCCGTTCAGAATGACACCACCAGACCGTCGTCACTGTGAGTGGCTAGGCCCGGAGGGCCGC
>DATLAK010000039.1 GCA_035527535.1 Armatimonadota bacterium | reverse complement strand
GACTTGGCCGAGCGTGAGCCCCTTGCCTTTGGTGAGGCCCTGGAGCTTGTGCGCGGGAACCTGCGCCGCCTGGACTAGCCGCCAGGCGATCTTTTCGGTGCCTTCCCCGGCCTGGAACCGACCGACCGGCGCGAGGAGACTGACCGCGAACTGTGAGCCCACCAGGAGCCGCGGAGGCCGCTCAAACAGCAAGCCTCTTGCGATAGCGCCGTCCACGGGGCCGTTGCAGCGGCGGCAACGGACCATCGTTGCCCCAGTGACCTTTGAGGGCACCTGCGGCGGTATGATGCGCCGCGACATCCCGCTGCCAGGGGTCTCCCGTGCCCGCTCGCCCGATCAGCAGCCGTACTACTGCCTGGGCGGTACAACTTTCTGCAGCCGCGCTCAGGCCACCAGGCGCACCACCTGCCGCATCCGCTCCCTCTTGTCCGCTCCCACCATCGCCGCCGCGCCCGCCAGCATCACCAGCAACCCCAGCGTCACGTGCGCTGTCACCTTGTTCATGCCGCGCACCGTCAGCTCGTCGAGCAGCAGAAAATCCTTGAGCCGCGCATTCACCCGCTCGGCCGCCGTGCGGTGGCGGTACTCGCGCCGCCACTTCTTGCTCTCTCGCGCCAACCCCGGGAAGCGCCGCGGGTCCTCCCAAATGCTGATCTTGCGCACCGTGCCATAGGGCGAGGCGCTGCAGCGCCCGAAAGCCGTGCATCGCTCCGCCTGCCCGCACGCCACCGGGCAGCGCCACTTCAGGTAGTCCCCGTCGCGCCCGGCGTACACCATCCTATGGCCGCTGTCGCAAAGCTGCGTCCCCAGTTCGGTGCACAGGCTGGTCGCGCCCGCGAAGGGCTGATCCCGAGCGGCCCGCTGCTGCGTCAGCCGCATCTTGATGATCGGCAAGGCCTGCAGCTCCTGCAGCACATAGCGGCAGTTGTCCGTGCTGTCATAGCCCGCGTCAGCCACCACGAACCGGGTGCGAGACACCAACGGCTCGTGCGCGCGCTGCAGTTGCTCCAGCAGCGGTTCAAAGCGCGTTGTCTCATTCTCGTTGGCCGCCGTCACCTCGAAAGCCACCGGCAGTTCGGTCGGGCAGTCCACCACCAGATGCACCGAGTAGCCGAACCAGTAGTCCAGGTATTGCTCGACCCCGCCACTGGCCCGGCGCCGCCGCTGACGCTTGGGCCGCGCGCTCCACGCCGCGTCCGGATCGCTCTTGTCTTTGCGCAGCTCATTGCTGTAGGCATGCACCGCCGTGGCATCCACCGCCAGGCGCTCGCCCAGCCCCGGCAGCGCCGCGCGCAACTGCTCGACCAGCCGGTCAAACATCGCCTGCAACTGCGCCAGACCCGGCGCCGACGAGAGTACCTTCAACAAACGGCTGAAGTGGTAATCGTGCGGCACCCCCTCGAGACTCTCGATCCCCACCAACCAGCGTAACGAACCATTGCGCCGCAACTCGCGGATCAACTCGGCGTAGCTCTTGATCTGATAGACATACTTGGCGATCAGGCAGCGCCACAGCATCTCGTAAGGATAATCATCGCGGCGCTGCTGACGTTGCTCGCGCAACCAGCAAAGCAACGTTTCATCCGGCAGCGCCGCCAGCGTCAGCACCAAGCGCTCGTTGTCATCATGCGCGGCGACAAAATCCTCGAAGGGGAACAGCGTGCCCTGGCGAACATAACTCATGGGCTTCCTCCCGCGCGGTTTCTTTCGGCTTGATCACCTCAAGATTCCACGCGGCTGTAGGAAGCCCCTGTTGCTGGGGGGAGAAATTCGCCCTCCGGCCCTGAAAGCGGCGCCCACGCCCCCCGCACATTCGAATCTTGGGGGAAGCGTTTCTTTCGGCCATCGCATCAGGTCGAGAAGCTCCAGCCATCACGAGCTATCGCAAGAGCCTCGGTACCGTTCGAGCGGGTGCCGACCCCGCCGCCGAATCCGGGCCTTGACAGCGGCTTGGCCGTTGTGTATGCTATTCAACAAGACAGTTGAATAGGTGATTATCGTAT
>DATLAK010000038.1 GCA_035527535.1 Armatimonadota bacterium | reverse complement strand
GCCACCGAAATGGGAGTGTCGCCCGGAGGAATCCACATCTGCGGCACCTCCGCCGATTTCACCCCCCAGGCGTTCCCCAACTTGGGAAGCACGGCTTACATGGCGGTGAAGGCTACAGTGCCGACGATAATTGACACCTATTCGTCGTTCTCGATCGGGCAATACGTGGGCGCGGGCGGGCCCGCCGGGAGCATCGCGCTGGTCTCGGTGAGCGGCGGCCCGCTGCAGTTGCCGGGCGGCCCCTGGGTCATCACCGCCACCCTCACCGACAAGTTCGGCAACGCGGTGCAGGACAACACCCCGGTCTATTTCTCGATACAGAGCCCGACCAACGTCACCGACGCCACCGTGAGCTTCCAGTCCAATCCCGCCTTCACCGTTGGCGGCACGGCGACCACGTTGCTGTCGGTCCAGTTGCTGGACGAAGCCGAGGCCGGCACCTTTACCATCTTCGCCGGCTCGCCGCAGGGCGGGCCGGGCTCCGATGCGCAAGGGACGCTCGGGATGACCGTCAACCCGCCGCCGGGCGGCGGCGTGCGCTTCGAGATTAACTACCCCGACACCAATGCGGTGCTGACCCAGACCTACCCGATCGGTCCCGGTCTGCAGTTGATAGCCAACGCGTTCTCGATACACAACGCCGGAACTCAGCAGGGAACCATCTACATCAGTAACGCCCCAGACGCGGGGGCGAAGGTCTATCCGTTCCAGTACGCCACCTTCCGCGTGCATTCGGTCAATCCGCCCGCCATCGGCGCCGAACCGCTGCCGATTGCCGTGGCGGCAGACACCACGATCTGGGTGGACGTGATCGTGAAGACCGACGGCCTGAACGCGATTGACAGCCCATACGGGAGCCAGATTGGCCTGCTCACGCCGACGCCGGGCACGATCACCTATCTGGCGACGCCCAACCCGCAGCGGATTGCGATCAGCGTTCAATGATGCGCTGTCAACGACTGAGGTAGCGCCGATCGGCGCGCACGGGCAGCGGGAGCCCGCATGAGATGACATAGCCGGGACCTCTCCCGCGGGACAGGTCCCGGCTTGCGCACTGGGGGATAGCGTGCGAGAACGAGGGAGGGCGCGGAGATGAAGGCTTGTGCTCGGGGTACGGCGGTGGCGCTGGTGCTTGCGTTGGGCATGGCGGCGACGTCCGCTTGGGCGGAGCTCTACATGCCGATCCTGGCCGGCGAGGATCAGTTCGATCCGAAGTGCGCCGAGCCGGCCGCGGTTGTGCAGGCGCGCCAGGCGGCCGCGACCACCCTCGGCTCCACCATTTCCCCCGACCGCGGCTACTACGTGGTGCAGTTCCAAGGGCCGGTGCGCTGGGCGTGGAAACGCCAGGCAGCCGATCTGGGGGCGGTGTTTGTTGACTACGTGCCGCGCAACGCGTTCGCCGCGCGCATGACCGCGGCCGAAGCCTCGCGCGTCGCTGCGCTGCCGGTCGTGCGGTGGGTGAGCCCGTTTCCCGCGCGCTGGAAGTACCGGGGCTCCCTGGTGAGCAACCCCAAGCGCGGCCTCACGGTGGTCGTCAAGCTGTTCCCGGGAGAGACGCTGGACCGCGTGAACAGCTTCATTCGGCAGCGCAAGTTGTGGCGCCTGGGCGGCGCCTGGGAGCCGACCCCATCGGTGCTGGTGCGCACACCCGCGGCCGCCGTGCTCGACCTGGCGGCGCTGCCCGAGGTGCAGTGGATCCAGGAGTACCGGATGCCGGAGCTGCGCAACGACCAGGGCCAGCGCTATCTCAACGTCAGCAATGTCGCGGGCCTGCCGTGGGGGGTGGACGTCTGGCAGGACTACGGATTGTTTGGCGGCGGCCAGATCGTGGGGATCGCCGACACCGGGCTCGATACCGGGAACGCCGCCAATCTCCACCCCGACTTTCTGAACGCTGCCGGGCAGCCGCGGCTGGTGCAGGCTTTCGCCCGCGGCCGCACTGGTGATTGGAGCGACAGCACGACGCCGCCGGTGGCGGAAGGTGGTCACGGCACCCATGTTGCCGGCTCGGTGCTGGGTAACGGCACGATGTCCGGTTCCAGTGCCCCGACACACTACTACACCGGTTCCTTCGCCGGGATGGCGCCGGAGGCGGGCCTGGTCTTCCAGTCGGTGATGGACGCCGCCGGTTTCCTATCGGGCCTCCCCGACGACTTCGGGCAGCTCTTCGGCCAGGCCTACCAGGCCGGGGCGCGCATCCACACCAATAGCTGGGGCGCCTCCTACTACTTCGGCAGCTACACCTACGAATCGTTCATGGTGGATGACTACCTGTGGCGTCATCCTGATATGACCATCCTCTTCGCCGCCGGCAACGACGGGTATGACGAGGACGGCGACGGGATCATCGACGCCACCAGCATCGGCCAGCCCGCCACCGCCAAGAACTGCATCAGCGTCGGCGCGAGCGAGAGCTATCGCCCGCCGAACTCCGGGTGGGGCGGGCTCGCGGATTATACGTGGGACATCTTCGGCTACTTCGCCGATCCCATCGCCTCCGATTACATCTCCGACAATCCCTCCGGCATGGCCGCGTTCAGCAGCCGCGGCCCGTGCACCGACGGCCGCATCAAGCCCGACGTGGTGGCTCCGGGCACCAACATCATCTCCTGTTACTCGCGAGGCAAGCTGGGCCATCACAGCGGGGTCGAAGAGCTGTGGGGCATCTACAACGACTGGTATCTCTATTCGGGCGGCACCAGCATGGCGACCCCGCTCACCGCCGGCACGGCGGCGCTGGTGCGCGAGTACTACGAGAAGGTGCGCGGCCACAGCAGCCCCACCGGCGCCCTGGTCAAGGCCACCCTCATCAACGGCGCCCGCGACCTCGCCCCGGGGCAGTATGGAACGGGGTCGAAGCAAGAGATCCACGCTCGTCCCGACGGCGCCCAGGGGTGGGGGCGGCCCGACATCGGCAACTCGCTCTTCCCGCAGCGGGCCCACGCCGGCGCGAGCCTCATCTTCCACGATTACGGCATGATCACCGACACCGGGGCGGTGGATATCCACCCGCTGGTGGTCACCAGCGCAAGCGTGCCGCTGGCGGTGACCCTGGTGTGGACCGATGCCCCTGCTGCGCCTTACACGTCATCGGCGCTGGTCAATGACCTTGATTTGACGGTGGTTGATCCCCGGGGTAGCATATACCGCGGCAACTTCGGCACGGTGCCCGCCTCCGACCGCATCAACAACGTGGAGCGACTCGACTTCTCGAGGCCGCTGGTGGGCACCTACTATGTCAAGGTCTCGGGGTATAACTTGCCATACTCGCCCCAGCCGTACGCCCTGGTCATGACCGGCACCACCGCCACCACCTACAGCATCAGCGGCCGCATCGCCGATGTCACCGGTCGGCCCGTGGGCGACGCCGCCATCAGCGTCGAAGGCATCGCCACCTCGCCCGGCCGCCGCGTCACCGGCAGCACCCGCGCCGACGGCACCTACCGTATCACCAACCTGCTCCCAGGGCGCTACCGCATCACCCCCAGCAAGCGCTTCCACGAGTTCACGCCGGCGGAGCGCCGCGTGGACGTGGTGAACCACGACGTGACCGGCGTTGACTTCGTGGCGTCGGTGGCGGTGCGCTACCAGATCGCGGGCTACGTCTGGGACAGCGCCGGCCGCGGGGTGCCCGGGGTTGAGCTGGACGTGTACCGGGAAAGTGCCGGTAGGATTGCTGCCACCTATGCGGCGGTCACCGATGCCGGCGGGCACTACACGGTCCCGCAACTGGACCCCGGCTACTACTACATCGAACCTACCGTGGCGCCGGACCGCTGGATTACCCCTCCCTATCGCGAGCTCGAGCTGCCCAACCGCGAGAGCGCCAGCCAGAACTTCTGGCTGAGCCCCCTCATCTACAGCACGATTGACGTTTACGCGCTCTACCCCAACAAGAGCCCCATCGCCAGCGCCACGGTCACGGTCTGGCGCTCGGACGGCGATTGGCGCGTGGTGCAGACCCGCCAGACCAACTCCCAGGGCTTCGCCCGCCTGGGCGGCCAGTACGTCGAGAACGGGCAAACGGTGCAGGTCTTCCGCGAAGGTTACTACTATATTACCGTGAGCAAGCGCGGATACACCTTTGAGGTGGCGGTCAACGAGGATCATGTGGAGGGACAGCTGCCGGTCGTCAGCTGGTTCGGGCCCGTTACCACCGCCGCCTTCTATTTCTGGGGCGATTCCCCGGCGCCCACCTACTCCGCCAGCGGTCTGGCGCGCACCCTGTGGGACCGCCCCGTGCCGAACGCCCGGGTGACGCTTTCCGGGCGCGCCAGCGGCCGTGTCTTCCACACCTCCACCCGCTCCAACGGGTACTACTACCAGACCGCGATGCCCGCTGACATCTACGATGTCACGGTGGAAAAGGCCGGCTGGCAGTTCACGCCGATAGATCCACTCACGGGGTGGCCGGATCCCGGCTATCAGGCCCGGCTCAAGGTGGGACCGCCTGCACACACCCCGCCCATCAGCTTCTGGGCGCTGGGCCAGGATCCATGGGTGCTTGGTTTCCAGGAGCGCGATTACGACTACCAATATCCCAACGGCAGGCAGGACTACTGGGCGATGCCGCAGTAGGCTGGCCGCATCGTTTCGTGGCGCGGCTGCCTGACGATGCCAATGAGCAGGGCAGTCCCATACCTGTGGGCGGTAGTGCTGGCGGCGCTGGCGCCGGCCGCCATGGGCGCCGGCTACCGCATTGACGTCCGGGCGCAGCCGCCGCGGCTGTCCGCCGGCAGCGACCCCTGCGCCGTCACCGTCAGCGTCAGCGATGACCTCGGCGCCCCCGCCCCCGACGGCACCGAGGTTGCCTTCGTCACCACCCTGGGCACGGTTGAGCCCCAGACCGCCATGACCTCCGCGGGCATCGTCCGCACCGAGTTGCGCAGCGCCACCCCGGGCACCGCCGAGGTGTCGGTAGTGGTCGCGGGGCAGCGGGAGGCCGTCGTCGTCGAGTTCCGGGGGAGCGCGCCCCGGGCCCAGACCACCGACGCGCCGATGATCAGGATCGCCGCCGGCTACGTCGCCTACAGCGCCGACTACGACTGCATCACCGCCGCTGACAGCGCCCGCGCCGAACAGGGCAAGCTGGTGGTCGAAGCGGGCAATATCCAGTACGAAGTGGGCCGCGGGGTGCTGCGGGCACAGCACGACGTGCGCGTGTGCGGCGGCGACGCGATCATCGAGGGCGACCGCCTGTTCTACCGGGTGTCGAGCGGACGCGGCAGCATACTGCGGGCGCGCGACACGGTGGAGCGCATCTCCTTCCAGGCCGACGATCTCGAATCCACCACCCAGGACGCGTCCTCCGGCGCCGATTTCACCCCCCTCGATACCGGCGACACCAGCACCTGGATCGTCGCCCGCGATGCGATCGTCTTCCCCCGCGAACGCATCCAGTTCACCGACGCCACCGTCTATGTCGGCAACCGGCGCATTGTGTCGCTCCCCTACTACGTTGCTCCCCTGAGCGGCCAGCGCAGCCTGCTCAACCAGGTCCTCAGCTTCAGCTCCAACGGAGGGGTGAACCTGGATCTGCCTTTCTATTACGCGGCCGACCGCAGCCACGCGGGGTCGCTCCATCTGCGCCACCGCGCCAGCGGCAGCTATGGCTACGGCGGCACCGGCTGGTCACTCGGGGCGCAGGAGCAATATCGCCTGGGACCCCGCTCCACGGGGACGCTCACGGTTGACGACGTCACCGAGAGCACGCGCAGCGTGCGCCTCGATCACCGCCTCGATCTCGGCGCTGCCGGCAGGGCCAGCATGGCCGTCAACTACTATCGCTTCAGCCCCGATTACCCCGGGTCCCTTACCGCCCGCGCCCTCTACTCGCGCCGCCTGTCGGACGCCGACCTCGATGTCATCGCGCTCAGCAACTCCTTCGGCGGCTCCGCCAACTGGTCGCTGGACGCCAACATGCGCTGGCGGAATCGCGAGCTCGGCCACAGCGGCGTCGGCTACGACGTGACCGGCAACTTAGGCTACGGCGGCGGCCAGACGAGCTACGGCGGGGGCATCTGCGCGGGCGCCGGGGTGGGTCTCGCGCCGCCGGCGTGGGAGATGAGCAAGCGCACCTCCGCGACCCTCGACCTCGCGCAGCAGTACCAATGGGCGCAGATCGGCGGGCTGCGCAGCACCTTCGACGCGCGGGCGGTGCTGCGCCAGGTGCTGGGCGGCCTCGGCAGCATGTCGCTGTCCTACAACTACAACCTCTCGCGCGGCGGCTACTACGACTCCTACGGGCGCCAGCAGATCAGCCTCAACGCCTACCTCAGCCAAGGCCTGCTGTGGAGCGCCTCCGGATACGGCAGCTACGACCTCGACCGCGACAGCGTGTTCGCTTCCGGCAGCATCAGCTATCGGCTCCCGCTGCCGGAACGCCAAGGCCAGTTCCCCTGGCGCCTCGACCTGCGCGGCAGCTACGCGCGATTCAGCACCTCCGAATCGCTCAACTCGCGCGTCGCCGTCGGCCGCGCGCTCGGCCCGTACGAGCTGCTGCTGTGCTACTCGCCGACCGGCAACTACGGCTCGGGCAGCTACGGGTACGGCTACGGCGGCGGCAAGACGGTCTGGATCGAGCTCGCTCCCCTGGGTTTGTGATCCCGCCAGTGGACGACCGCGGCCGGCAGCCATCACCGTTCTGCCCGCCGGCGGAGGCGGCCATCGCCACCACATCGAAGTTCGCCCCGGCCGCTGCACGCCGGTTGCTCCCCGGGCCCCCGCGTTCCTGCTATAATTAGTCGAGGACCGCGCCCGGCGATGAGCAAGCAGTTCGATCTCCGTTCCGACTTCGAGCCTAGCGGCGACCAGCCCCAGGCCATCGCCCGGCTGGTGGAGGGGCTGGGCCGCGGCGACGCCTACCAGACCCTGATGGGCGTCACCGGCTCGGGCAAGACCTTCACCGTCGCCAACGTCATCGCCCAAGTGCAGCGGCCGACCTTGCTCATCGCTCATAACAAGACCCTGGCCGCCCAGCTGTGCACCGAGCTGCGCGAGTTCTTCCCCGCCAATGCCGTCGAGTACTTCGTCAGCTACTACGATTACTATCAGCCCGAGGCCTACCTGCCGCAGTCGGACACCTACATCGAGAAGGACGCCTCCATCAACGAGGAGATTGACCGCCTGCGCCACGCCGCCACCCAGGCGCTGTTCGAGCGCCGCGACGTCATCATCGTCGCCAGCGTGTCGGCGATCTACGGCCTGGGCTCGCCCGAGGACTACGAGCGCATCACCCTGACCGTCGAGCGCGGCCAGGCCCACGACCGCGACGCCATGCTGCGTCGCCTGGTGGACATGCAGTTCGTGCGCAACGACGTCAACCTCACCCGCGGCAAGTTCCGCGTGCGCGGTGACGTGCTCGAGGTGCACTCGGTGGACAAGGAGCTCATCACCCGCATCGAGCTCTTCGGCGACGAGGTCGAGCGCATCACGGTCATCAGCCCCCTCACCGGCGAGGTGGTCGAGGACCGGGAGCGCGCCGTCATCTTCCCCGCCTCCCACTACGTCTCTCCGTGGGACAAGCTGGAGCGGGCGCTGGCCGCCATCGAGGACGAGCTCCAGGAGCGCCTCGCTTACTTCCGCCAACACGACAAGCTGCTGGAGGCGCAGCGGCTGGAGCAACGCACCCGCTACGACCTGGAGATGATCCGCGAGATCGGCTACTGCAACGGCATCGAGAACTACTCCCGCCACCTCGACGGCCGCGCTCCCGGCACGCCCCCTTACACCCTGCTCCACTATTTCCCCGACGATTTCCTGCTGGTGCTCGACGAGTCACACCAGACGGTGCCGCAGCTGCGCGGCATGTACGAGGGCGACCGCTCGCGCAAGCTGAGCCTGGTCGAGCACGGCTTCCGCCTGCCGTCGGCCTTCGATAATCGCCCGCTGACCTTCGACGAGTTCGAGCAGCTCCACGGGCAGACCATCTTCACCTCCGCCACCCCCAGGCCTCACGAGCTGGGAATCAGCGCGCAGGTGGTGGAGCAGGTCATCCGCCCCACGGGGCTGGTGGACCCCGAGCTGGAGGTGCGCCCGACGCGGGGGCAGGTGGACGACTTCATCGCCGAGATCAATGCGCGCGCGGCGCGCGGCGAGCGCGTGCTGGTGACGGCGCTGACCAAGAAGATGGCGGAGGATCTGACCGAGTACCTGGCGGAGCTGGGGCTCAAGGTGCACTACCTGCACTCGGAGATCGAGACCCTGGTGCGCAGCGAGATCCTGCGCGACCTGCGGCTGGGGGTTTACGACGTCGTCGTGGGCGTGAACCTGCTGCGCGAGGGGCTGGACCTGCCGGAGGTGTCGCTGGTGGCCATCCTCGACGCCGACAAGGAGGGGTTCCTGCGCTCGGAATCCAGCCTGATTCAGACCATCGGCCGCGCCGCCCGCCACGTCTGGGGGCGGGTCATCATGTACGCCGACGACATCACCGACTCCATGCGCCGCGCGATTGACGAAACCAACCGCCGCCGCGAAATGCAGATCGCGTACAACCGCGAGCACAACATCACCCCCGAGGGCATCCGCAAGGAGATCCGCGAGCTGCTGGCGGCGGCGGAGCGCGCGGCGGAGGAACCGGCGCTCTACTACGCGGGCGAGGGGCGGCCGGAGGCGCAGCTCCCGCACATCATCGCCGATCTCGAAGCGGACATGCGCGCGGCGGCGGCGGAGCTGCGCTTCGAGGAGGCGGCGCACATCCGCGACCAGATCGTCGCGCTGCGGGGGCGGCGCGCGGTGGCGGGCAAGCCGGTCGCAGCGCGTGCCGGCCGCGGCGCCCGCGGGCGCAAGCAGAGATAGAGGACCATCCGCGGGTTGCGCGGATTTCGCAGATTGTGGGGCGCGGCATGCCGCGCCCTCCCGATTCGGCACAGCACGCTGTGCCGCTGAGCTCCCTGCGCGGCGCAATCTGCGGATCATGACGGAACCCTCATGGCATCGGATAAGATAGTAGTGAGGCCGCAAGGAAGCCGAGCACGGAGGGGTGCATGCACACAAGGGATGCGCTGTCGCAAGTAAGCCCGGCCGTGGTAACGGTGGTCTGCTTCAACGAGAAAGGCGAGCAGACAACCCAGGGAAGCGGCGTGATCGTCGCCCCCGACGGGATGGTGGTCACGGCGTGCCACGTTATCGCCGGAGCCGCGGCTGCGCGGGTGACGCTCCCAATTGGCGCGTATTTCGAGGTGGAGGGACTTCTGGCCCGGGACACCGAGGCGGATTTCGCGGTGCTCAAGGTGGAGGGCAAGGATCTGCCAACCGCGCCACTGGGCGACTCGGACCAGGTTCGGCAGGGAGACGGCGTGCTGACCCTTGGGGCGCCTCTTGGCCTTGAGCAGACGGCCTCGGAGGGTATGGTTAGCGCGGTTCGTGAGGCTCCTGAAGGCGGCCGGCGCTTGCAGATCACGGCTCCGATCTCACCTGGAAGCAGCGGCGGGCCTGTGATGAATCTGCGGGGAGAGGTCATTGGCGTTGCCACCTTTCACATGACGGAGGGGCAAAACCTCAACTTCGCCGTTCCCATCAACGACGTGAAGCCGAGACTGAAGGACATCGGTCGCGTAGCACCACTGACGAAAGCAGCCCGTAAGCCGCCCGCAAGAGTCGCGCCTCCATCGCTCGCCGGAAGCGCCCAATCGCTGTACCAGCAGGGCCTGGCGGCGTTGCCGGAAAACTACAACGCACCCCGAGCACGGGGCCAGCTCGAGCAGGCGCTGGCGCTCTTTCGCAGAGCCCTGGAAGAGCGCCCCGAATATCTTGACGCTTGGTTACAGGCCGGCTGTTGTCTTCATTCTCTGGGCCTCTGGCACGACGCGGTGCGCGCCTTCAAGCAAGCTATTCGCCTAGGGCCGGGCTTTGCTGATGCACACTTCTGGCTGGGCGTGGTCTACGCGCGCCTGCGCGCACGTGAGAAAGCCGTAGACGCCTTCAAGGAAGCCATTCGTCTCAAGCCGGACTTCGCTGAGGCCCACTTCCACCTGGCGCTGAGCTACCTGGGACTGATGGACTACTGGAACAACCCCGCGACGAAAGTAGATTGCCGCAGAGCGGCACACGACGAACTCAGAATACTCAAGGGCCTCAGCCCCGACCTCGCGGGCCAGTTGTTCCAATTGCTGGATCGGACGTGACTGCGCACCGAGGGGTCCGGTAACAGGAGCAAGAATGGCTATTGAGTTCAACGAACTCACACAGCTTTGTCAGGCGCTCCGTGACATAACGCCGCCCCAAGACGTTGGTAGTAACCTCAAGGGGTCGGCTATCGAGGCGGCCGTGCGTCACTACTTGCGCGGTCTCGTCCCCGAGCAGTACGAGATATCCTCAGGTCGCGCAATAACGTCCTTCGGCGCCGCAAAGTTCAGCCGCGAATGCGATGTGGTAATCTATGACCCACGGAAATCCGGTCCGTTCCCGATGGTTGGCTTTTTCCCCATCGAGGGCGTCTTGGCAGTTATCGAGGTCAAGACGACCCTCACTGAAAAGGGCATGAGAGAAGACGTCGGGAAGATAAGGCGCGTTCGGTCTATGGAAGCCTACCAAGGTGAATACGCGGAGGACAGGGACAAGACCGGCTTTGGCGACAATCGCCCACTGGGCGTTGTCTTTGCGGTCACGACCGCAAACAGGTCGGCGAAGATAGCGCAATGGTTGCAACAGGCCGTCGCCAGCGTTGAGCTTCACCAACGCCCGAACTTCGGCATGATTCTGCCCGATCGGTTCGTCTGTTACGGCACCGACTACCCAATGGCCGGCGGTGCCAAGCGGCTTAGGGGCCGTCATATGTATCCCACGGAGGCCCAGCAGATACTTGAGCTCAGAAGGCCCCAGACCCTGTTCGAGTCCTTCTTACCTCATGGGGTGGAAATGCGCGCCCGGTGCCCGACTACGTTTGATATCGAAAGGTACAGGGCCTGCAGCGAATTCAAGCCACTTGTGGACGCGCTAGCATGTGCGTAGCCACGACGGCTGGGTGCGAGAATGTCGCTCGACAAGATCATCGTCCGCGGGGCGCGGCAGCATAACCTGAAGAACATCACCGTCGAGATCCCCCGCCATAAGCTGGTGGTCATCACCGGCTTGTCGGGCTCGGGGAAATCCTCGCTCGCGTTCGATACCATCTACGCCGAGGGGCAGCGCCGCTACGTCGAGAGCCTGTCCTCCTACGCCCGCCAGTTCCTGGGACAGATGGACAAGCCCGACGTGGATACCATTGACGGGCTGTCGCCGGCGGTTTCGATTGACCAGAAATCGGCGACCCACAACCCACGCTCGACGGTGGGAACGGTGACCGAGATCTACGACCACCTGCGCCTGCTGTTCGCGCGCATCGGCACCCCCCACTGCCCGCAGTGCGGGCAGAAGATCGCCCGCCAGTCGCTGGCGCAGATCGTGGACGCGGTGGAGACGCTGCCCGAGGGCACGCGCCTCCTGCTGCTGGGGCCGGTGGTGCGCGGGCGCAAGGGCGAGTACCGCGCGGTGCTCGACGACATCGCCAAGCAGGGCTTCGTGCGCGTGCGGGTGGACGGCGAAGTGCGCGAGCTGTCGGAGGACATCAAGCTCGCGCGCTACAAGCAGCACACGATCGAGGTGGTGGTGGACCGGCTGGTGGTGCGCCCCGGCTTGCGCCAGCGCCTGACCGACTCGATGGCGACCGCGCTCAAGATCGGCGGCGGCGTCGCCGCGGTGCAAGTGGTTGACGGCGAGCAGATTGACTTCAGCGAGCACGGGGCGTGCCTGCGCTGCGACCGCAGCTTCCCCGAGCTGGAGCCGCGCATGTTCAGCTTCAATAGCCCCTACGGCGCTTGCCCCGCCTGCACCGGCCTGGGGACGCGCCGCGAGTTCGACCAGGACCTGATCATCCCCGACCGCTCCCTGAGCCTGGCTGAGGGAGCGGTGCTGCCTTGGGCGAGCGACGTCTCGCGCTATTTCAGTTCGCTGCTGCGGGCGGCCGCGCAGGCGTACGGCATTGACCCGCAGACACCGCTGAGCCGCATCTCCAAGGCCAAGCTCGACAAGCTGCTGGAGGGCACCGGCGAGCGCGTGCGCGTGCGTTTCCGCGGCCGCGGCGGTCGCCCGCGCGTGTACGATACGGCGTTCCGGGGCCTGCTCTACCACCTGATGCAGGACTACGAGCAAACCGATTCCGACTACCGCCGCAGCGAGCTGGAGAACTACATGAGCATCCAGCCGTGCCCCGCCTGCGGCGGCGCCCGCCTCAAGCCGGAGAGCCTCGCGGTGCGCATCAATGGCAGCAACATCGCCGACGTCGCCGTGCTGTCGGTGCGCGCCGCCGCCGAGTTCTTCGCCCAGCTCGCCCTCGACCAGCGTCAGCAGCTCATCGCGCGCCAGGTGCTCAAGGAGATCCGCGCCCGCCTCGATTTCCTGCTCAACGTCGGGCTGGACTACCTGACTCTCGACCGCACGGCGGCGACCCTGGCCGGAGGCGAGGCGCAGCGCATCCGCCTCGCTACCCAGATCGGCTCCGGCCTCACCGGCGTGCTCTATATCCTGGACGAACCCAGCGTCGGCCTCCACCAGCGCGACAACCGCCGCCTGCTCGCCACCCTCGAAGCGCTACGCGACCTCGGCAACACCATCCTCGTCGTCGAGCACGACGAGGCCACCATTCGCAGCGCCGACTACATCATTGACATCGGCCCCGGCGCCGGCGAGCGCGGCGGCGAAGTGGTCGCCACCGGCAAGGTGCGGGACCTGGTCAAGCAGCGCGCTTCGGTCACCGGCAAGTACCTCAGCGGCGAGCGCCGCATCCCCATGCCCAGCCGCCGCCGCGCGCCCCGCGCGCCACTCGGCGCCGACAGCTCCTGGCTGGTCATCCGCAACGCCCGCGAGCACAACCTCAAGGGCGTGGACATCCCGATCCCGCTGGGCGTGTTCGTGTGTCTCAGCGGCGTCAGCGGCTCCGGCAAGAGCACGGTCATGGAGGACATCCTCTACCGGCGGCTGGCGCACGCGCTGCAGGGGGCGCGCACCTCGTGGGGCAAGCACGACCGCATCGAGAACATGCGCGTGTTGGACAAGGTGATTGACATAGACCAGTCGCCCATCGGCCGCTCTCCGCGCAGCAATCCCGCGACCTACATCGGCACCTTCACCGCCATCCGCGAGCTCTTCGCCCAGACCCCGGAGGCGCGCGCGCGCGGGTACCGCCCCGGCCGCTTCAGCTTCAATGTCAAGGGCGGGCGCTGCGAGGCCTGCCACGGCGACGGCATCCTCAAGATCGAGATGGTCTTCCTGCCCGACGTCTATGTCCCGTGCGAGGAGTGCGGCGGCTCTCGCTACAACCGCGAGACGCTGCAGGTGCGCTACAAGGGCCGCAGCATCGCCGAGGTGCTGGAGATGACCGTCGCCGAGGCGCTCGAGTTCTTCCGCAATATCCCGGCGATTCATCGCAAGCTGGAAACCATCCACGATGTCGGCCTCGACTACATCCGCCTCGGCCAGCCCGCAACCACGCTCTCCGGCGGCGAGGCGCAGCGCGTCAAGCTGGCGGCGGAACTGTCGCGCCGCGCCACCGGCAGAACCCTCTATCTCCTCGACGAGCCCACCACCGGGCTTCATTTCGCCGACATCGAGAAGCTGCTGGAGGTGCTCAACCGCCTGGTGGACGCCGGCAATACGGTCATCGTCATCGAGCACAACCTCGATGTCATCAAGTGCGCCGACTACATCATAGACCTCGGTCCTGAGGGCGGGGACGCCGGCGGCGAGATCGTCGCCCGCGGTACGCCGGAGGAGGTGGCAAAGGTTGGGCACTCCTACACCGGGCAGTTCCTACGCGCGCTGTTGGGGGGCAACGACGAAGGCGCCAAGAAGCCCAAGCCGCGCCGCGCGCGGTCCCGTGTGGCACAGCCCGCTTGCTGATCCTGGCGGGTCCCTCGACGCTGGCTGCGACGAGTGATGTCATCCTGAGCGAAAGCGAAGAGGCCATCGCCGACGCCGGAGGATGTGGCACAGCCGCCCTCGGCTGTGATCAACGAGCGGAGCGTCAGCTCTCCGCGCCGGCGCCGAAACGACGCGGAGAGGAGCCACGCCAGTGAGCAATAAGGAGACCGACCCCAGGGCGTTACGCTCGCAGGGCAGGAGATCGCCTCCCGACTGAGAACCATCGCGCCGCGGACAGCAGGGCATGAATGGGATGGCGAGCAAAGAGGAACAGAATGAGAACCACGCAGATTCGGGACGCCGCGATGCGGCTCGCAACGGAGTTACTCAAGGCGGACGGTTGGCAGGTCTCGACCGGCGGCCCGGGCTATGACTTGACAGCGACGAGGGGGGATGATGAATTGCACATCGAGGTGAAGGGGGCGGGCGGGGCCGTGAGGAGCGTCGGCGGCTTCCGCTATCTGACCAAGAACGAGTTCGACGCGGCGCGCAAGGATCCAAACTGGCAGATGTGGGTTTTCGAAAACCTCGACGGCTCCGCCCCGGCAACCGTGACTCGCATTATGGGTGATGAGGTCCTGAAGCACGCGGAGATGGAGCCTCGCTGGTTCCTGCCAATGCGCTGGTGCCGCGAACATTGTGAGAGCATTGCACCCGAGACCTGCGCGAGGGCGCTCGACAGGCAGCCGACGGATTCCACTCGCTGAACGTACCGGAGGGACACAGCCGAGGGCGGCTGTGCCACATGATGGGCGGCAATCCGCATCGCTTGGCGCTGCGCCCGTACGCCTCCAGTCATCCGGCGTAAGCATGACGGAGATCGTCACCGAGGCCCATACCCCCACCCTGGCCGAGAAGCTCGCGTCGCTGCCGGCGCGCCCGGGCGTCTATCTGATGAAGGACGCCGTGGGCAAGGTCATCTACGTCGGCAAGGCGCAGTCGCTGCGCAGCCGCGTGCGCTCCTACTTCCAGCCCGGCCCCGAGCTGGCGGGGGCCAAGTCCGCCCTGGTCGAGCGCATCGCCGATCTCGACTGGACGGTCACCGATTCCGAGGTCGAGGCGTTGATCCTCGAGTTCAACCTGGTGCAGCGCCACCGCCCGCGCTTCAACGTGCGCCTGCGCGACGACAAGCGCTACCCTTACCTCAAGGTCACGGTGCAGGAGCAGTACCCGCGCCTGGTGGTGGTGCGCAAGATGGAGCGCGACGGCGCGCGTTACTTCGGCCCCTACACCAACACCCGGGCGATGTGGGAGACGGTGCGGCTGGTGCGGCGCATCTTTGGCGTGCGCCAGGCGCTGGTGGCGTCGGTCAAGAAGCGCGGCGGCTGCCACTGGCAGCCGGGCGAGAAACGATCTCGGCCATGCCTCAACTTCCACCTGCGCCAGTGCCTCGCCCCCTGCGTGGGCAAGGTCACCCCGGCGGAATACCGGCGCATGGTCAAGCGGGCGATGCTGCTGCTGGACGGGCGTGGGGGGAAGGTGCTCGTCGCCCTGCGCGGGCGCATGGAGCAGGCGGCGGCGGAGCTGCGCTTCGAGGAGGCGGCGCGCCTGCGCGACAAGATCGCCGCCGTCGAGCGCACGACCGAGGGGCAGAAGATGGTGCTCGCGGGCGGCGGGGACGCGGATATCATGGCCCAGTGGCTGCAGGAGGGGGAGGCGTGCGTCGTAGTTTTCGCGGTGCGCGAGGGCCGGCTGGTGGGCCAGGAGCACTACCTGGTGGACGGGACCTCGGGAGCGCCGCCGGCGGAGGTGCTGGGGGACTTCGTGCGGCAGCACTACGGGCGGGCGGCGTTCGTCCCGGCGCAGGTGCTGGTGGGGGAGAATATCCCCGATGCCGGAGTGATCGCCGATTGGCTATCGCAGCGCCGCGGGGGCAAGGTCACGGTGCGCCGGCCCCGCCGCGGCGACCGCAAGCACCTGCTTGAGCTGGCGGCGGATAACGCGCGGCTGCACCTCGAGCAGCACCACGCCCGCGCCGGCGCCGAGGAGCGCCGCGGCCGCGCAGCGGTGGCCGACCTGCAGGCCGCGCTCGCCCTCCCCGTCCCCCCCGAACGCATCGAGGCCTATGACATCTCCACCATCCGCGGGCAGGACTCGGTGGGCTCGATGGTGGTGTTCGAGCAGGGGCGGGTGAAGAGGGCGGACTACCGGCATTTCCGCGTCCGCGGCGAGACCGGCGCCCCCGACGACTACGCGATGATGCGCGAGGTGCTGGCGCGCCGCCTGCGGGCGGCGGCGGCGCGGGAGAAGTTCGCGCGCCTGCCCGACCTGATGGTGGTGGACGGCGGCAAGGGACAGCTCGGCGTAGCCATTACCGCGCGCGACGACCTGGGGCTGTCGCTTCCCATCGCCGCGCTCGCCAAGGAACGGGACTGGGTCTATCTGGAGGGGCGCTCGTCGCCGCTCATCCTGCCCGGCCATTCCCCCGCGCTGCACCTGCTCCAGCGCCTGCGCGACGAGGCCCACCGCTTCGCCCAGGCCTATCACCACACCCTGCGCGCGCGCCAGGCGCGCGAGAGCGTCCTCGACCAGGTGCGGGGGGTAGGGCCGACCTTGAAACGGCGGCTGCTCAGCCGCTTCGGCGGGCTGGCGAGGATGCGCGCCGCGGGGGTTGAAGAACTGGCGGCGGTGCCCGGGGTCGGGCGCAAGGTGGCGCAGGCGCTAAGGGCGCACCTGGAAAAGAAGGCATGATTGCGCTGGCGCATGTGGAGCGAGGTTGGGTCGGCGTACGCGCGACCCAGCGCGGCATCGCGGCCTGCACGTTGCCTTGCGCCACGGTTGCACAGGCCCTGGCGCAAATAGGGGCAATCCATGTGGCACAGCCGCCTCGCCTAACCACCGGCGGGCAAGTCTCGGCTGTGTCCGGAGTGCTCCACCGTGCGCTGCGCGACCTGCGCCGCTTCTTCGCCGGTGAGCGGGTAGACTTCGGCCTTCCCCTCGACCTGGCAGGGCTGCCCGATTTCACCTGCCGCGTCCTACTCACCGTGGCAGGCATACCCTACGGCGAGACCCGCACCTACGGCGAGGTCGCCCGGCGGGCGGGGAACGCGCGGGCCGCGCGCGCGGTGGGGCAGGTCATGGCGCGCAACCCGCTGGCCCCCATCGTTCCCTGCCACCGCGTGATCGGCGGCGACGGCCGGCTGGTGGGCTTCGGCGGCGGACTCGACCTCAAGCGCGGGCTGCTGGCGCTGGAAGGGGCCGCGGCCGCGCCGGGAGAATGCTAACAGGGTCGGCGCTCGCGCCGCAGCGAGGGAAGGAGCGAACACCATGCGCGCACTCCTATTGCGCTGGATACTGCTCAGTATCGCCGTGTGGGCGGCGGCGAGCATCCTGCCGGAGGCGATGGTGGGGCTCGACCAGGTATGGGAGGCGGCGCTGGCGGCGGCGGTGATCGGCCTGCTCAATGCGCTGCTCAAGCCGGTGTTATTCGTGTTCAGGATCGTAACCTTGCCGATCAATCTGCTCACACTAGGGCTGTTCGGGCTGGTGGTGTCGTTCGTGATGAACGTGATAATCTTCTGGGGAGTGGGGCAGTGGATGCCCGGGTTCCGGGTGCACGGGATCGTGGGGGCGGCCGCGGGGGCGGCGATCATGAGCGCGATCAACGGCGTGCTGATGATGCTGGTGCCCGATCGTCGGGAGCGAGTGCGATGATGGCGGAGACGCCGCGCCAGACGCCCCGGCGCGGGGGGGTGGAATTGGTTGTCGTCACCGGCCTGTCGGGCGCCGGCAAGAGCGAGGCGATTCGCGCCTTCGAGGACCTGGGGTTCTTCTGCGTGGATAACCTGCCGCCGACTCTCGTCCCAAAGTTCGCCGAGCTGTGCGCCCATTCCGGCGGCAAGGTGTCGCGCGCGGCGGTGGTGATAGACGTGCGCGGCGGGGCCTTCTTCGACGATCTCGCCGCCTCCCTGGCCGAGCTTGAGTGCCAAGGCTTCAACTACCGCATATTGTTCTTGACCGCCTCCGACGAGGTACTGGTGCGCCGCTACAAGGAGACCCGGCGGCGTCACCCGCTCGCGGGCGGCGGCCTTCCCCTGCTCGAGAGCATCCGCCGGGAGCGCGAGTTGCTGGCGGGTCTGCAGGAGCGCGCGCACAAGGTGATGGACACCTCCGAGCTCGCGGTGCAGCAGTTCAAGGGCGAGGTCAGCTCGCTGTTCCCCGCGCGCGGCGCCGGGGAGATGGTCATCACCGTCGTCTCCTTCGGCTACAAGTTCGGCCTGCCGCTAGACGCCGACCTTGTGCTCGACCTGCGCCTCCTGCCCAACCCTCACTGGGTGGAGGAGTTGCGCCCGCTGTCGGGGGGAGATCAACCGGTGCGCGACTACGTCCTCGCCGGCGCCGTGGCGCACGAGTTCCTGGCGCGCCTGTTCGACTTCCTCGACTTCGCCCTGCCGCGCTACGCGCAGGAGGGCCGGGCCTACCTGACCATCGCCCTCGGCTGCACCGGCGGGCGCCACCGCAGTGTGGTGCTGGCCGAGGAACTGGCCGCTCACCTCGCCAGCGACGGCTACCGGGCGTTGGTGGAGCACCGCGACATCGCCAGGTAGCGCGGTTCGCGAACCGCCCCTGCGCAGCCGGCCGGGGGCATGGGAGCAACGGGGGAGAGCAGAGTGATGAAGATTGTGCGCTGGATGTTGCGCTGGCTGTGGCCCGGCCTGGGAGTCAAGCGCTGGCTGGCGCTGGGCGCCCTCGGCCTGGTGCTGGTGGGGCTGGGCGCCGCGACCGTGGTCGTCGGGCTGCGATTGCCCGGGCGGCTGTGGGTGGTGGGCATAGTGCTCGTCGCGCTCGGCGTCGGCGCTGCTTTCTGGGGCATGCGGCAGATGGTGTGCTCGGTGGTGTCCGCGGTCAGCCCCCGCGATCGCGGGCGCCTGGCGGAGGCGCTCTACGCCCGGCGCTGCCGCGCGGAGGGCCCGCGTCTGGTCGCCCTGGGCGGCGGTACCGGCCTCTCGACCCTGCTGCGCGGGCTCAAGCACCACAGCGGCAATATCACCGCGGTGGTCACCGTCTCCGACGATGGCGGCAGCTCCGGCCGCCTGCGCCGCGACCTGGGGATCTTGCCCCCCGGCGATATCCGCAACTGCCTGGTCGCCCTCGCCGAAGTCGAGCCGCTGATGACCGAGCTCTTCCAGTATCGCTTCCGCGACAACGGCCACGGGCTTGAGGGACATTCCTTCGGCAACCTGCTGATCGCGGCGCTGGCGGGGGTGACCGGGGATTTCGGGCGCGCGGTGGAGGAAACGAGCAAGGTGCTCGCCATTCGCGGGCGAGTGCTGCCGTGCACCCTGAGCGATGTCCGTCTGCGGGCGGAAATGGACGATGGGACAACCCTGGAGGGGGAGACCACTATCGCCGGCAGCCCGCGGCGCATCGCGCGCCTGCACCTGGAGCCGGCCGACGCCCCGGCGCTGCCGGAGATGCTGCGCGCCATCGAGCAGGCGCAGGCGATCATCGTCGGCCCCGGCAGCCTCTACACCAGCGTGCTGCCCAACCTGCTGGTGCCGGGGGTGGTGGATGCCATCCGCCGCTGCGGCGCGCCGGTCATCTACATCTGCAACCTCATGACCCAGCCGGGGGAGACCGATGACTACGGCGCCGCCCGCCACCTGGAGACCATCATCCGCCATCTCGGCTGCAATCCGTTCACCGTGTGCCTGATGAACTCGCGCCTGCCGCAGGCGGCGGTGCTCGCGGCCTATCGCCGCGAGGGCGCCGCGCCGGTGCACCCCGAGCCGGACGCTATCGCCGAGCTGGGAAGTCGAGCGGTGGTGGCTGATCTGCTGTGGACCGCGGACCTCGCCCGCCATGACCCGCATAAGCTCGCGGGCGCGGTCATGCGCCTCCTCGAGTCGTTATCAGGCGCCCCCGGCCCTGCGCGTCACTGACGCCGCTCAGGGCTTGCCCCCTCGACAGTAAGGGCAAGGCATGCCTTGCCCCTACATTCGCGTCAACCACTGCCGCAGCCAGGGGATCGCCTCGGTTCCGTCCCAGCGATGGGGGCCGTGGAACACGGCGTGGCGCAGGCGCTCCTCCGCTCCCAGCGCCGCGTACGCGCGGCGAGTGATCGCTACCTGCTCGCGTACGTTGGCCAGGCCGCGCTCCCCGTTCAGGGTATCCTCATCCCCGGTCTCGATGAGCAGGGGCCGCGGCGCGCATAGCGCCCCCAGGTCGCCCATGTCGGCGAGCAACCACAGCCCGGGAACGTAGTTGCAGTCGCAGTTCGCGCTCAGGACCAGCAAGGAATCACGCACCCCGTAGAAGTATCCGCTGTCCACCGCGCAGGTGACGCGTTCGTCCAGGGCGGTGAGGTAGAGCGTCTGTAACCCGCCGCCCGAAAGCCCCGCGCAGCCGATGCGGCTGGCGTCGCAGTCCGGCCGCTTCGCCGCGTAATCTATGAGGCGCATCAGGTCCCACGTCCACATGCCGGCGACGGTCAAGCCCAGCGGCAGCGCCATGTGCGCCAGCTGCCAGCACGAGCCGCCGATGAAATGAGCCTCGTCATCTCCCTGGCTGTATGATTCGCGGCGCTCGCCGAAGCCTCGCGCATCCGGGCACAACACCACCCAGCCCTCGCGCACGAAGGCCACACCGTAGTCATAGGAGTGCGCCTCGATAGTCTCAGCCACCGCCGGAATATCCCGCCGACCAGCGGGAGAGAGCTTCCCGGCGCTGGCATGACCGTGCGGCGCCAGCACCACCGGTCGCCGCTCACCCGGTGTCATCCCCTCGGGAATGAGCAGGTAAGCGACCGCGGTGACCCCCAGCTCGGTTTGCACCTCGACCCGCTCCCGCAGGTAGCCGGACATGAGTGTGCGCTCGGTCACGACGCCCTCCACCTCGCAGGGCTCCATGGCGTCCATGCCGAGGAGCCTCCAGACTTCGCTGCGAAGCTGTCGCTGCCATGCGCTGGTCTCCTCTGCGGTGGGCGGTGCGCCGCCTGCGGGCGGTGCGCCGCCTGCGGTTGCGCTGAAACCCATTTGGCGGCCGCAGCGCGCCAGGCGCTCGGCGAGGCGCTGTTCGCACGTGAAATAGCGCGGCACGTGAACGGTGCGAGAGGGAGCATCACTCAACGTAGTATTCCTCCTGCTTTGGGGATTGGATCATCTATGCCGCGGATGAAGGCCAGCGCGTGAAGGGTCTGGCGCTTCACCGGTTTACTGAAGAAAGGCATGCGGGTTCTTAACAGGGGAGGGACGACCGAAGGCGGTGGCTCCTCTGCTTGCCAATGGCTCGATGCCTGCGACAACTCCCGTAGCGTGGCGTCGAATCGGCTCAGGTCCACGCTGACCGCCCGCATCTTCAACCCCTGCGGAGGAACCGGCAGTCCACGGCACCCAGCGGTGAATAGGAAGCGTCTTTGTTGTCTATGAAAGCGGGATCGCGAAAGGCGCCGCCGTTCGTTCCACCATTCGGTCCAAAGTCAAAGAGCGTCGGATGAGGCCGGATTCGCATGTCCCGACCGACAGTGTAGGAAGCCGTGGGTTCCGCCAGCCCCGCATCAGGCGTTGCAGACACGCGACCCTGGCGCGCGCGGGGATGCTCACGCGCTTTGTTTCCGAATCGCCTCATGGTTAGAACAAGCGCAGGGATAGTCAAGAAAATAGAAACAGCTACCTACTTCCGCCTCATTCGCGGCGAATGCTGCCCCGCTCGACGCGACCGTTAGGTTCGCCCGTTGGCGATGCCCAGCAGCAGTTCCTCGTAGGCGCTAAGGGCGCCGTGACGACTGAACGACTGCTCGGCCCCGCGGCGGGCGCGGCGCGCGAGATCATCACACAGGGCGCGATCGTCGCGCAGGGCGCGCAGGGCGGCCACCAGGGGGACGGGGTCGTTGGGAGGGACGGCGATGCCGCAGCGGTTCTGGGTGACGATGCGCGCGGCGTCGGAGGACAGCGCCACCGACGCCACCAGCGGCCGCGCGCTCGACATGATGGTGGGAATCTTGGAGGGAAGGCTGGTGTGGGACGCCTCCTCGCGCAGCAGGACAACCGAGACATCAGCGGCCGCCAGCAGCAGCGGCAGCTTCTCCCGCGGTTGCAGCGGCAGGAAGCGCACGTTGGTTAAACGCATTGCCTGCGCCTGATCCACCAACGCCTGCTTGCGCGTGCCGTCGCCCACGATGAGAAACTGCGTGTGATCCGATTGCATCATGCGCGCCGCTTCCAGCAGCACCTCCAGGCTCTGCGAGCGCCCCAGGTTGCCGGCGTAGAGCACCACGAACTGGTTGTCGAGGTCGAGTTCGCGCCGCACCTCGTTGTCCCGCGGCAGCGGCCGGATGAAATCCGTGTCCACCCAGTTGTAGATCACCGCCAGCTTCGAGTGCGGCACTCCCTTGCCCGCGAGGTTATCGGCGAAACTGGGCGCGATGACCGCCACCCGCGCCGAGTGGCGGTAAATCCATTTCTCCACCACGTGAAGCAGGCGCATGAGCCAGCCGTCCCGCAGCACTCCCAGGCGCTCGATTACGTCGGGGAAGATGTCCTGGATGTTGAAGATGAACGGCACTCGCCACGCCCGCGCCGCCAGCAGCCCCGGCACGCCGCTGGGAAACGGCGGCGACACGCACAGCACCACCTCCGGCCGCCCCGCGCGCAGCAGCCCATAAACGCACGACAGGGCGAACGACAACTGCAGCAGCGCCTTGTCCAGGTTGGACCCCCGCGGGCGCACCCACACGAAGGTGCGGTAAACGTCTACCCCATTAATGCGCTCGCGGCAGGCCAACTTGTCCCGGTAGGCGGGCGGGATCACACGCTCGGGGAAAAAGGGCATGCCGCAGACAACGCTGACTTCGTGCCCCTGGGCGGCCAGATGCTCGGCGAGATCGCCGACAAGGGGGCCGTTTCCGGTCTGGTCCGGGCGATAATGCATGCTGAGAATCAGGACCTTCAACCGCTTGTCTCCTGAACTCGCCGGCGCCGTTACTCGCTCTGCGTGGAACGCCGGCGGCAGCGGACTGCCAGAGCATTCGACACCAGCGTCGCGACGCCTTCTGGCCGCGGCGTCATTTTCCCGGACCCCGCCTACCGCGCCGCGAACCGGCCGCCGCGGCCAGCACGTCCATGGTGCGCCGCGCAGTCTCGCGCCACGAGAACTGCGGCGCGCGCTCCAGGCCGGCCTCGATCAGCCGCTCGCGCAAGGGCTCGTCCCAGAGCACGCGCTCGATCGCCGCCGCCATGTCCTGCGCGTCCTCGGGATCGAAGTATATGGCGGCGTCTCCGCCTACCTCCGGCATCACGCTCGCGCGCGACAGCGCCAGCGGTATGCCGCTCGCCATTGCCTCGATCTGGGTCAGCCCGAAGCCCTCGAAGAACGACGGGAAAACGTACGCGCGCGCCGTGCGGTACAGCGCCGCCACTTCCTGCTCCGGCACGCCGGCGGTGAGGGCCACCGAGCCGCTGACGCCTAATAAGGCGGATAGTTGCCGCAGTTCACGATCCACCTGCGCGTCCAGCGGCCAGCCGGCGATGACGAGTTGCACCCCTTGGCGAGGAGCCGCGCTCGCCGCAAACGCCCTGAGCAGGGTGTCGAAGTTCTTCCACCTGTAAATGCTGGACAGAGAGAAGATGTACGGCTGCCGAATGCCTTGTGCGACCGCCCAGGCGCTCAATTCATCACCGGGCCGGGCGGGGCGGAATCGGGATATGTCCACGCCGTGAGGGATAGCAACGATGCGCTCGGGCGGGATGTCAACCGCGTGCATGAGCTCTTGCCGCGTGGTCTCGGTGGGCGCGATGAACGTCGTCGCGGTGAGGCGCGACAGGCTGACGAACACGCGCAGATACAGCCCCGCCGCGCGCGGGAACTCCTGCGGGCGCACCCAGGGCTGGCTGACGTTGACCGTTACCACCGAGGGCAGGCCTGCCCCCGATGCCAGCAATAGGTCCACATTGCCCGGGCAGAAGATCACATCGGGGCGCATGCGCCGCGCGAGAGCGGCTAGGCGCGTCTGCTCCCAGGCGACGCGAACGGCAGGGCTCCGGGCAGCCGTCCTCGGAATCTCCAGCAGCGAGAATCGCGGATCAGCCGGCAGGATCTCAGCGCCGACGTCGGACTTGGCAGCGACGACGAAGCTCCAATCTCCAGCAAGTTGCGCCATGTGCGCAAACAGGTTGGAGACATAGCGCCCGACCCCTCCGCCGAGGTGCACCGGCGCGCAGTTGCAGAGGATTCTCACTGCTCGTCCCTCGGCGGCGGCATGATCGCGGGGGCGTCTCCCGGAGTCGCGGCGCGCGGTGCGGGCACGGAAGGCGCGCGGCCGAGCAGATCGTCGTACAGCGCCTGCACCCGGCGCACGTCCTCCTCAATCGAGAACCCGGCAACCATGCGCCGGCGCGCGGCTTCCCCCATCGCCTGCGCGCGCGCGGGGTGGTCCAGCAGGCACTCGATCGCCGCCGCCATCGCCTCCACATCACCCGGGGGCACGAGCAGACCCGAGCGCCCGTCCTCGATTATCTCCGCCGCGCCGCCCGACTGCGTCGCCACCGCGGGCTTCGCCATCGCCCCCGCCTCCAGCAGCACCGTCGGCAGCGAATCCGCCGCCACCGATGCGTGAACGGCAATCTGAACCTCGGCCAGCAGCGACGGTATGTCATCGCGCGCGCCGGTGAAGATGATGCGATCCCTCAGCCCCGCTGCTGCGGCCAGTCGCTGCAGCCGGGCCGGCCATTTGCGGTCGCCGAAAAGGGACGCGCCGACGACGAGGAAGACCGCTTGCGGGTGATCGTCGGCGATGGAAGCGGCGGCGCGAATGAAGACATCCTGACCCTTGGCGGGAGCAAGCTGGCCAATGGTCGCCACCAGTTGCGCCTCCCGCGGCAGCGCGTATTGCGCGTGGACGAAGCCGGTCGCGGCCCGCGGCAGAAAGCGCTGCTCCAGGTCGAGGCCGTTGTGAATCACCGCCAGCTTGTCGGCGGGAATGCCGGCGGCCGCCAGCGCCTGCGCCACCGCGCGCGAGACGCAGATGATGCGGTCGGCGTTGTGGGCCGCGCGGCGCAAGACCCAGCCGTTGGGCCAGCGCCGCTTGAGGATGCTGTGCATGTGCCAGATGCTGGGCACGCCGCACTCCCACGCGGCCTGGCTGCACGCCAATTGCGCGGTTAGGGAGTTGGCGTGCAGCAGGTCAATGTCGTGGTCGCGCAGGTATGCTTGCAGCCATCGTGAGAACCACGGAAACCGCGGCAGCTCGCGCAGCGCCGAACGTGCGCTGCGCCGCAGCAGGGGAACCCGATGCCGCGTAACCTGGACTCCGATCTCTTCCAGCCGCGCCGCCAGCGGGCCGGCAGCCGGGCATATCGCGCGCCGATCGTAACTGGCCCGATCAAGCGATGAGAGCAAGTTGAGCAGCACGGTCTCCGCGCCGCTCACTTGCGCCACGTGGTTGACATAAAGAATCCGTACGGACATGAGAGCACCTGGCAGCACGACGGCGCTACGGCACGCAGCCGTAAGCATCTGCCCTATCCGCCTCGACTTGCCACCGGACCGCGCCGCTCACGGGGTGGGCTGGGCCGCGCCCGCGCCGGCCGGTGACGCCGCGGCGTTGCCCGCGTTCGCCTCGGCGCGCGCCACGGCAGCCGCCGCGGAGGTAAGCCCGGCCAGCACCCACAGATGCTTGAGGACCAGGGCGTTGAGGAACGCCGACTGCACCGCCACGCAGCCAAGCGCGTACAGGCAGCCAGTCAGGATCGTTCGCGCCACTCCAGGCTGGGCGACCCGGCGCGCGCGCAAGGCGTTGAAGACAACCACCGTTCCGAGTGATAGGAGGGCAAGCAGCGCGGGGATCCCGGCGTCGGCGCCAATTTGGAGGTAGGTACAGTGAACCATCCGCTCGAATGCGTTCGCCGGCAGGTACATGAAGGTGCCTAGGCCGGTGCCTATCCACGGATGGCGGGCCATCACCTCCAGCCCCAAGCCAAGCAGGCTGAGTCGGTTGCTTACCGATTGCGGGTTCAGCCCCACCATTATCGCGGCGGTGAGGGGGGCCATCACCACCACCAGCCCCAGCATGGCGGCCCACGCCAGGCGCGCGGGTGCGCGCGGACGCAGCAGCACGAACGCAGTCATGAAGGCCAGCAGAGTCATCCAACCGCCGCGGGAGAAAGTCAGCACGAATACGATCAAGTCCAGCCCCACCGCCAGCCACACGAAGGTTCGATAACGCGGCGATACCTGCCCCTCCAGCGCCACGAACAGCCCAAGCACGATGGGTACGACAAGGTATAGTGCCAGGTAGTTGGGATCGAATGTCGTTGCGGTCAGGCGCAGGAAACTGAAGTCGCCCATGCGCACCACGTCCACGATCGGCTGCAGCGGCGATACCCGATAACGCATCCAAATCAGCAACTGGGCGATGGCGAGCAGCGACATCACCACCGAGGCGACCAGGATCGCGGTCACCGCCCCCAGCAGATGCCGTTCGCTGCGCAGCAGGTTGGCGACGATGACGGCGGTGAGGAGCATCATGAGGATGCTGAAGGCCTGGCGCAGCGAGAGTCCGAGGTCGAAGGTGACGAAAAACGAGGGCAGCAGCAAAACGTAGAACAGGGCCGCCGGTGCGTAGAGCTCGCTGCGCGCGATGCGACCGCGGCGATGAAGCACGGCCGCCAGCCAGCGCAGGGTGACGACCACCAGCAGCGCGTCGGAGACGGAGATGCGCAGAGGGCCGACCGGCACCGCGAAGTTGTCGAAGGGAAGCGCGAGAATCACGCCCCACAACAGCCACTGAACGGGCGCCAGGATCGCCGCCGCCGCCCCGGCAGCGGCGAGCACCAGCAATGGCTGCGAATAGGGATGTGCTTCAGCCAACGGCAAGTGACACCTCGGGCAGGGATCCGCTCGACCGCAAGCGCACCGCGGTTGCGGTCTTGACCATCGCCCGGGACCGCGCCGGTCGTCTCCGACCGCCGCCCGGCGGTCAGGTCCCTGCACGATCACGGCTGCGAACCTCAGACCCGATGGGTGCAGCCTCGGGGACGGTCGCTGCAATACGTCGAGCAGTTCGCCGCTGCCGGCGATGTCTCCTGCGTCAGCAGGCGTGGCCCAGCGCTGCGAGCGGCCCCTGGGGCGGATGATCGCGCCGCCGGATCTCCGGTCGCCGCCCGATTGGGCAGGCAGGAATTGTGGGCCCGGGGTGCGAATCGTAAAGCAAACCCACGGCGGATGCGTCTTTGCTCCCGCGAGGACGCAGACGTGGCTTGACGCTGACGACCCGGCATGATCGAAATCCAAGGCCTGACCAAGTACTACGGCAGGGTGCACGCGCTGCGCGATGTCAGCTTCTCCGTCGCCGGCGGCGAGGTGGTGGGCTTCCTCGGCCCCAACGCCGCGGGCAAGACGACGGCCCTGCGCATCCTCACCGGCTACCTCGCCGCCGACGCGGGCCGGGTGACGGTGGCGGGCTTCGACGTGTTCGAGGACTCCCTGCAGGTGCGTCAGCGCATCGGCTACCTGCCGGAGACGGTGCCGCTGTACCCCGAGATGACCGTGCGCTCCTACCTCGGCTACTGCGCGCGCCTGCGCGGGGTGGCGCGCAGGCGGCGCGACAGCCGGGTGGACGACGCGGTCGCGAAGACGCGCCTGGGGGAGATGCGTGACACTATCATCGGGCGCTTGTCCAAGGGCTTCCGCCAGCGCGTCGGCATCGCCCAGGCGCTGGTGCACGACCCGCCGGTGCTCGTGCTCGATGAGCCGACCGTCGGCCTCGATCCGCGCCAGATCATCGACACCCGCCAGCTCATCAAGGACCTGGGGCGGGATCACACCGTCATCCTCAGCACCCACATCCTGCCCGAGGTCAGCATGACCTGCAGCCGCGTGGTCATCATCAACCAGGGTCGCATCGTCGCGCAGGACAGCGCCGCGGGGCTATCCGCCCGCGTACGCAGCTCCGCCCGCGTCCTGCTGCGCTTGCTGCGCCCGGGCGCCGATGCCCCGGCGGTGCTATCCGGCATCCCCGGCGTCACCGCGGTGCGGCGCGAAGCCGACGATGCGCTGGTGGTCGAGAGCAAGCTCGACGCCGACGTCCGCGAGCAGCTCGCCCGCACCACCGTCGAGCGCAATTGGGGACTGGTCGAGCTGCGCCCCCTCGAGTTGAGCCTGGAGGACGTCTTCCTGCACCTCACCACCGAAGAGGAGGAGGTCGCCGCGGAATGACCCGCATCCTCCTCATCGCCTACCGCGAGCTGCGCAGCTACTTCTCGTCGTGGACTGCGTACATTGTAATCGCCGGATTCCTTGCCGTCTCCGGCTTCATCTTCTACGTCATCCTGACCACCAACCGCCAGGCTGACCTGCGCTGGTCGCTCCACAACATGGCGGTCACCCTGCTGTTCGTGTGCCCGATCTTGAGCATGCGCCTGCTCGCGGAGGAGCGCCGCTCCGGCACCATCGAGCTGCTCCTGACCTCGCCGGTGACCGACGCGCAGGTGGTGCTCGGCAAGTTCCTGGGGGCGGTAGGGCTGCTGACGGTGCTGCTGGCGGCGACCCTGCACTTCCCCCTCCTCCTCGCCCAATACGGCGCGCCCGACCCGGGACCCCTGCTCACCGGCTACCTGGGGCTGCTGCTGCTGGGCGCGAGCTTCATGGCGGTAGGGGTGCTGGCCTCGGCGCTGACCGCGAGCCAGGTGGTCGCCGGTTTCCTGTCCTTCGGCGGGCTGCTGACGCTGTGGATCGTCGGCTGGGCCGCCGGCCAGCCGGGCTCGACGGCCGCCGCGGTCCTTGAGCACCTGTCTATCTTCAATCACTTCGACGACCTCGCCAAGGGGGTGGTGGACACGACCGACCTCGTCTTCCATCTCAGCTTCATCGGGGTCTGTCTCTTCGGCGCGGCGCGCGCGCTGGAGAGCCGCAAGTGGAACTAGGGCTGGACCCATGCCGAAGGAGCATCCCATAACCGAAGGCCGCGAAGCCGGCGCCCCCTACCTGGCCGGCACCTTCGCCTCGGCCGGCGTCGGCTTGCTGCTGGCGGGGATAGGGGTGGCGGGCACGCGCGGTCTAGCGTGGCCCGCCTACGCTCTGTGGGGGGCGGGCGCGGCGGCGCTGCTGGCAGCCGTCGTCATGCGCAGGCGCGAGGTGGTGGCGGCGCTGCGCGGGCGCGGGGTGCGCTACGGCTCCAACACCGCGGTGCTGGTGGTGGCGGCGCTGGGGATCGCGGTGCTCGCCAACTACCTGGCGGTGCGCCATCACCAGCGATGGGACCTCACGCGCACGCGGGCGCACACCCTGTCGCCGCAGACGCGCAAGCTCCTGCGCGGCCTGGAGCAGCCGCTGGAGATCATCGCCTTCTACAGTCAGGAGCGGGACCCCGGCGGATATCAGCAGGTGCGCGACCTGCTGCGCGAGTACGAGCGCGGTTCGCGCCAGGTCCAGGTGCGGGTGATTGACCCCGACCTCAGCCCCGGGCCGGCCCGCCGCTACGGCGTGACCGACTACGAGACCACTATCATCCGGGCGGGCGAGCGCAAGGAGCAGCTGTCCTTCGCCGGCGAGCAGGAGATCACCAGCGCCATCCTGCGCCTGACCCGCACCAAGCGCCAGCAGGTCTATTTCGTCCAAGGCAACGGCGAGCACGACTTCGAGGGTCAGGATCCCGACGGCTACGGCAGCGCCAAGGAGGCGCTGACCGCACTGGGCTACAAGATCGCGGGCCTGTCGCTGATGGAGAAAGACCGCGTGCCCGCGGACTGCGACGTCCTGGTCATCGCCGGCCCCCGGCAGCGCTACGGCCTGCGCGAGCTGGCGGCGATCAACGCCTATCTCGACGGCGGCGGCGCCGCGCTGGTGATGGTGGACCCGGAGCCGCAGGGGGAAGCGCTGGAGGGGATACTGAGACCGCGCGGGTTGACGCCGCTGCCGGGGATCGTCGTCGAGCCGAAATGGAACCTCCTGGGTGACGCGAGCTCGGTGACGGTGAGCGAGTTCGAGCCGGGCGATATCACGCGGCCGTTCGCGCGCGGCGGGCGCACCTTCGTCGCCGTCTTCGTCCTGGCGCGGGCCTTCGAGCGCGACGACGAGCAGTCGGAGTTCGACCTGCGCGACCTGGTGCGCACCAGCGACGATAGCTGGATCGAAAGCGACTTCCGCGGCACCATCCGCAGAAACCCGCGCGAACCCGGCGGCCCTCTCACCATCGCCGCCACCGTCACCGCCCGGCCCCCGTCCGCCGGCGAGAAGCCGGATTCCAGGCAGCCGCAAGCCCGCCTGGTCGTCTTCGGCGACTCGGATTTCGTCGCCAACGACCTCATCGCCAACGGCGTCAACCGGGACCTGTTCGTCAATGCCATCGGCTGGCTGGCGCGGGCGGGGGAGTTCATATCCATCCAGCCCAAGCCGCGCGAGTCGGCGCCCATGCTGCTGACGCGGACGCAGACCCGGATCGTGTTCGTCCTGTCGCTGATCGTTATGCCGCTGGCGGCGATCGTCGTCGGCGGCGTGGTGTGGTGGCGCCGGCGGTAGGACCGGAAAAGCTTCGCGCCCTTCGGAGGTGGCGGTCATGGCGACTCCTTGCGACGAGCCCATATCCGGGGGGGGCAGGAACGCCCGAATTAGAGCATGGCTCCCGCCGGCGTCCGTGATACTTGGCTGCCTCCTCGGGTGTGTCCTCCCCGCGATCGCTTATGGCGAGGCGTTAGCCGCTCTATCCGGGTTCGGGGTGGTGCGCCGGAGATGGGCGGTTGTGTTGATCCTCGTTCCCAGCGCACTGTGGCTGGGAGCGGCATGGACTCGGGCCGTCACTGGGGAACTCACGCGCCCCGAGCGGATGGCCGCGGCGGCTGCACTGCTGGGGGCGCAGTTGGGCGTGGCCGCACTTGTCTCCGGCGTGATACGCCTGTTCGTCTCCAGGCGCAAGCCGAGTGTCTAGCGATGGCGTGATCGGATCGCCGGGAGGTCATCGGTCCTCCTTGAGGGAGACGATTCGCGAGAGAATGGATTCGCTGCCGCATTCGTCAGTCATGCAAGCAAGCACCGGCACATGAAACCTTATCGCCTGACCATCGTACTCGTGCTCGTGTTCCTGGCGCTCGCTGGGTACGTGTGGTTCTACGAGCGCGGCGAGGCCGGGCGCACGGTGGCGTGGCGCCTCGATCCGGAGCGCGTGCGGCGCATCGAGCTGACAGCGGCGGGCGAGACCACGGTCATTCAGCGCCGCGGCGAGTCATGGCGCATCACTCGCCCCGTCTCCGCGCCCGTGGATATCGGTCGCGTGACCGACTTGCTGGACCGCGTCACCAGCCTGGGGGTGCGCCGGCGCATCAAGCACCCGCAGCGCCTCCAGGACTACGGCCTCACCGATGCCGCCGCCGTCATTCGCCTGGCGCCGGTCAAGGGCAAGGCGCGCGAGCTGCGCCTGGGCGACCGCACCCCCGACGGCGCGGCGGCATATGCGATGGTCACGAGCCGCCGGGAGGTGATCCTGGTGGACCCCATGTTGCTGGACGATGCCGAGGGCGGGGCCGCCGCGCTGCGCGATCGCGCGGCGCTGCGCTTCGAGCCCACCGACGTCTCGCGCATCAGCCTCATCCGCGCCGGGAGCAAGGTCGCGCTGGTCAAGCGCAAGGGCGCCTGGCGAATCGTCGAACCGCTGGCGACGCGCGCTGACGCCGACGAGGTGGAGAGCTTCCTAACGTCGCTGCGCCAGCTTGAGGCCAGCCACTTTCCGGCCGACGACGCACCCCGGCTCGCCCGCTACGGGCTCGACCGGGCGCGCCTGGTGATCGAGCTCGCGCTCAGCGGCGAGCACCAGCCCGCACGCCTGTCCTTCGGCGACAAGACCGACGCCCAGGAGTATTATGCGCGCAGCTCGCGCGAGCCGGCGGTGATGGTGGTGCCGCAATCAGCCGTGGTCGCGGTTGATCGAACGCTGGAGGACCTGCGATCGCGACAGGTCGCGGACTTCGAGATCGCCGCGGTGCAGCGGATCGCAGTGGCGCGCGGGAAAGCCCGCTTCGAGGTGCGGCGCACCGACGACGGGGGGTGGGAGCTGACGCTGCCCCGGCGCGCCCAGGCCGATACCGGCAAAGTCGAGGGCCTGCTGTTCGCGCTCTCCAATCTGCGCGCGGAGAGTTTCCACGACGCCCCGGAGACAGTCGCCGCGTCCGGGCTGGAGACGCCGGTCGCCGCGGTGACCATCCACCAGCGGGGGCGCCAGGAGCCGCTGCGCCTGCGGTTCGGAACCGCGGCGGCCGCGGGGCGCATCTACGTCAGGGGCGACGAACCAATCATCTACGAGGCGGCGGCGGACATCCTCTCGCAACTGCCGGCGCGCGCCGGCGAACTGCAAGCGCAGCCCTCCGGAGTCGGCACCACGAAGTCAGCCGACGACTGAAGACGGGCGCCGCCCGCCGGCCGCCTCAGGCGCCGAGGCCGCCCAGCCAGCCGCGCCTCACTACCTCTTCCTCCGCGCACCTGCGCAGCAGCTCCCGGTGCAATGCGTCGTTGCGGCTCGGCTGACCGGTGGCAGCGCAGTCCCGCACCGCCATGTGCAGCAGGGTCAGGTGGAAGAAGCTCGACGCCAGGGAGAGGTCAATGCCCATCTCCCGCAGGTAGCCGAGGGTATAGCCGCGCCATAAGCGCGCGAACCAACTGCCCGTGAGCAGTGCCTCGCGCAGACCATCGAATGCGACCCCGACCGCTGGGGGCGCCGCGCCCAGCAGCAGACTGTAGCTTAGCGGGAAGAGGAAGGCATCCAGGAACGGCAGCTCCGCCGGGCGCGACCAGTCCCAATCACACACCGCGAGGCGGTCGTTCGCCAGCAGCAGGTTGCGGGGCCAGTAGTCGCCCTGCTGGCACACCAGGGGCAGGTTGGCGCCGGCGGCATCCGCGAGGTCGCCGCGGGCCCGCTCCAGCGCCGCCAGCTCCGCCGGGGTTGGGTGGTGGCATCGCGCGAAGACCTCCAGCGGCGCGTCGCAGCAGCGCTCGAGATCCCGCGCCGTCGGCGACCGATCGCTGCGCGTCGCCTGGTGAAACCGCACCAACCACGACCGGGCCGCCTCGAAGTCGCGTGCGACATGCGCGCGCTGCCGCCACGAGGGCTGGGCGGGATACAGGCGGTACATGGTTTGGCCCGGCAGGTAGGTCTCCACGCCCACCAGGTGCGAACCCACGCGCTCCACCATGAGCGGGCGCGGCACCCCGGCCAGTCGCGGCAGTCGGCGGTGCAGCGCGCCGAGCAAGCGATGAGCCGCGCGCAGGCGTTCTTCAGCCTCCTGATCGGGGGCGAGCTTGACCACCACCACCGGAAACCGCCCGCGTGGGGGGAAGCCGAACAGGATGACCTTGGTCGCGCGCGCGCTGGCGCTGACCTTGACGAACCTGAGATCCGCCGGCGCCGCGCCGGTCAGACCCAAGGCGCTCCAGTTGCCGCACACCAGCTCGGCGATGCGCCGGGTCAACATGGCGGTCCCACCCGGGCGAAAACGGCGAAGCTGCTGACCAGCAGGCGCGCGGCCGTCAGCGGCAGGTGGCCGGCCACGGCCGCCAGCCTGCGCGCGTGCACGGGGCGCGCCACGTGCCGCAGTAGAAAGCGCAAGGGCGCGCCGCGGTCGAGCGGCGCCAGGTAGCGCGGGGTATTGTAGCCCGGTAATGGCGCGTACACGTCAACCTCGTCGAATCCGCAGCCGCGCAGCAGCCGGCGGTAGCCCCAGTAGGTGTAGGTATAGGTCCGATAGGGCCCGCGCTTGCCGCCGGCGGCCACCAGCCGGGTCACCACGTTGGCGACGGGGCGCGGCAGCAGGCTGGTGAAAGGAAGCCCGCTGTGATCGCGCAGCCCCAGCCACAACTGGTACCCGGTTCGGTTCTCGATGCCCAGGTAGAGCGCGCCTCCGGGGCGGAGCAGGCGGCGGATGCGCCGCAGGAAGCGGCGCTGCACGACCTCCGGCGGCGGCCCCAGGTCCGCGCACGCGACCCATTCGAGCACCCCGTTCATCACCACCACGTCGAAGCTGCCCGCTAGGAACGGCAGGTGCAGCAGGTCCGAGCGCACCCGCACGACGTTGGCAAGCCCTTGCTGGCGACAGCGCAAGTCGAGAAACCGCATGCGCTCCTCGACCCCCTCCACCGCCGTCACCGACCGGCACCGCGGCGCCAGCAGCGCCGTCAGGCTTCCCCATCCCGCGCCCAGGTCGAGCACGTCGGCGCTGTCGTCCAGCGGCAGGTAATGGCGCCAATCGGCGCGGCCGGGATCGGTCACGTAGTCGTAGAGGTCCGGCCTGCCGGGGGCCAGCAATTCCCGCAGCGCCGGTTCCCAGCCGCCGGTGCGCGCGCGCTCCACGATCGCGCGCATCTGCGACCGCGGGATCTCGCCCCAGTAGAAGCCATCCGGGTTGAATCGCGGGATGCCGCCGCCCACCGGATAGCGGCCCCCGCAGCGGTCGCAGAGCAGCGCCTGCGCGCGCTCCACCAGGGGCACCCCGCAGGCGGGGCATGCCAGCGTCGGCCCGATCTCGAATTGCGCGCTCACGGCGGACCGACCTCCAGACTCGCCTGACGAGACGCCAGCGCCTGCCACAACCACTCCCCATCGGCGCGGCGCACCGCGCCCATCGCCACCGCCGCCGCCGCGTAGATGGCGATCCCGGCGGGAACGGTCACCGCCAGGCTCATCCCGCGCAGCCACCACAGGCTGACGCCCATGACCGCGGCGGCCACCGCTGGCCGCACCGCCAGGCTAAGCATGTCGAGGCGATAGCCCGCTCGCCGCAGGTAGTAGTAGGTTGTCGCCAGGATAACGAGGTCGGTCATGACCGCGGCGACGGCGGCGCCGTTGTGGTGGAAGCGGGGGATGAGCGCGAAGGCCAGGGCGACGCAGACGGCGGCGCCGATGCCGACGGCGAGGGTGCGCTGCGGTTGGCGGTCGGCGGCGGTCAGCGCCGCGGCGACGGTGTTGGCGGCGAACTTAATGGGGACGCTGGCTCCCAAGAGTTGAAAGACGAGAATAGCGGGGGCGAAGCGCGGCCCGTAGAATCCCACCATCAACGGCTGCGCCAGGGCGATGAGTCCGGCGGCGAGGGGCAGGCCCACCAGCATCAGCACGCGGAAAGCGCGCTCGAGGCCGAACTCGAAGGCCTGAGGTCGCTGCGGATGAGCGCGCGCCATCAACGGCAGCAGCGCCGTGTTGAGGCCCATGGCGATGATGGGCAGCCCCAGCGCCACCACCGAGCCCGCGCGGAAGTACCCGGCTGCCCGTTGCGACGCCAGCAGCGCCACCAGCACCACGTGGGTCTGGAAATAGATGCTGGTCAGGAGTAGGTTGAGGCTGAAGGGCCAGCTCTCGGCGGCCAGGCGTCGCCACAGCGCGAAGTCGGCGGCGGGACGCGGGAAGCCCACCAACCGCGCCGCCAGCGCCAGGTACAGCAGGAGCACCGAGGCGGCGGCCCCGACGAAGACCCCCAGCACCTGCATCACCCCGCCGCCGGTCAGCACCAGGGCGAAGACGGCAACCAGCAGCACGGCCTTCTCGACGAAGATGCAAATCGTCTCCAACTCCATGCGCTCCAGCGCGTAGAAGACCCCGACGAAGAGCAACTCGCATGACTGCAGCACGGTGAAGGCGGCGGCCAGGTACACCCCCTTGCGCACCAGGGGGTCGTCGCTGACCAGGCGGATGATGCCGATCTGGAGGGCGACGGTGATCGCGGCGAGGACGAGCCCCATGCCCAGCGCGTTGGCCAGGTAGCGGCGGGCCTGCTCGCGGTGGCGCGCCACCTCGCGCGCCATCAGCAGGTTGAGGCCGAAGGTGCCGAGGAAAACGAAGAGCCCGGCGTAGGTGGTGAGGAGGGCGAAGGCGCCGAGCGAGCTCGCCCCCAGCACGCGCGCCAGCAGGACGGTGACGGTGAAGTTGGTCGCCCCCTCCAGCCCACGCGCGACCAGCTGGGCCAGGGTGTTCTTCGCTACCCTCGGTGCGCTGCGATGCATGTCGTTTCAGTGTGATAAGCGGAGTGGGCCCGCGCCATCCGGACGGCAGTGCTCAGTCGGCTGCGACCGCTGCGAGGCAGACGGCGGGCGGCGCGCGTGTCTTGCGCACGGTAGTTCCCCAGCTGCGGGTCAATTACCTGCGGCGGCGCGCGGTACGCGTGGTGCGCGCGGGGGTTTCCGCCTGACGGCTCGGATCGCGCGCCGCCCGGCCGGCGCCGGGAGCGAGGAAATCGCCGGCCTCCTCCGGCTCGGCGATCTCGCGCATGGGCGGCAGGCTGGCGGCGAACCAGCGCCCGTAGCTGCGCGAGTGCAGGCGCGAATCGAGCACGCAGAACAGCCCGCGGTCGCTGCGGGTGCGGATGAGCCGCCCGAACCCCTGCTTGAGCTTGAGCACCGCCCGCGGCAGGGAATACTCGCGAAACGCGTTCCCCCCCTGCGCCTCGATGCGCTCCACCCGCGCCTGCTCCAACGGCTCGTCGGGCACGGTGAACGGCAGGCGGGTAATGATGATGCAGCTCAACTGCTCCCCCTGCACGTCCACCCCCTCCCAGAATGAATCGGTGCCGAGCAGCACCGCCGACGGCGTGCGCTTGAACTGCTCCAGCAGCCGCCATTTCGGCATCTCGCCCTGCCGCAGCACCGGGTAGGGGAGGCTCTCAGTGAGCCGCGCCCCCAGCTCGTCCAGCAGGCGATAGGAGGTGAAGAGCACGAACGCGCGCCCCTGGGTCGCCCGCAGGATGCGCTCGATGCGCGCCGCCAGCTCCTCGGGGAAGCCCGGATCGTCGGGCGGGGGCAGGTCCGATGGGGCGTAGGCCAGGCACTGGGCGGCGTAATCGAAGGGCGAGGGCGCGAGCAGTTCCGCCGCCTGGGCGATGCCAAGCCGGCGGCGCATGAAGGCGAAGCTCTTGCCCACCGCCAGGGTGGCGGAGGTGAGGATGACACTGCGCAGCGCGGGGTTCTCGAACAGCCCCTCCGCCAGCTCCGCCGCCACCTCCACCGGGTGGCGGTGCAAGGTAGAGCGCACCTGGCGCCTCCCCACCGCGACCTCGACCCAGCTCGCCCACTCCGGGCTGAGGTCGAACAGCAGAGGCAGCTCCTCCGCCATGGTTTCCGCGCGCTGCGCCAGGTTTAGCGCGCTCTCGCGGTCCTCGCCGTCCAGCCCCGACTGGCGCAAGCTAACGGCGGCCGTGGTCAGGCGATCGGCGGTTTCGGCGGCGGCGGCGCGCGCGCCCTCGATTTCGCCCGACGGCAGCGCGTTCAGGCGCACGCGATCGCGGGTCAGCAGCGGGAAGCGCTCGAACAGCTCGCGGTTGGTCTGCTCCACGCGGTCGGCGGCGTGGTCGAACTCGACCGCGGCCTCGACTGCTCCCTCCGCGCGCCCCAGCAGATGGCGCGCGCGGCGCGCGAAATCGGGGATGCGATAGTTGGTGAAGGTCAAGCCCAGGGCGTTGGCGGCGACGTCGGCGAGGTGGTGCGCCTCGTCGAACACCAGCACCTCGCGCGGGCCCAGCGGCGCCAGCTCGGGATCAATCGCGGCCAGGCGGAAGTTGGCCATGAACAGCGCGTGGTTGCAGACGACCAGGTCCGCTTCCTCCATCTGCGCCCGCGCGCGGTAGTAGTAACATGCGGCGCGGAACTTGCACTTCCAGCGGTGGCAGTCGTCAGCGGCGCACGCCACCTCCGCCCACAACCCGGCGCGCGGCTCGAACTCCAACTCGGCGCGGTCGCCGGTCTCGGTCACCGCGCACCACGCCGCCAGGTCGCGAAAGCGGCGCACTTCGTCCGCGCTCTCGAACAGCCCGCGCTGCTCGCCCGCGCTCGATAGCTGCGCCACCTTGCGCCGGCAGATGAAATTGCCGCGCCCCTTCATCAGCGCCGCGCGGAAGTCGAGCCCCAGCCACTCGCGCAGCCGCGGCAGGTCGTGGCGCAGGAGCTGCTCCTGGAGGTTGATGGTGTAGGTGCTGACCAGCACCGCGCGCCGCGCGTGCAGCGCCGGCAGCAGGTACGCGAGCGACTTGCCGGTGCCGGTGCCGGCCTCGACCACGGCGTGCCCGCCGGCGTTGATGACCTCCCACACCAGCGACGCCATGTCCACCTGCGGTTGGCGAAACTCATACCCCGCCAGGCCGCGCGCCAGCGGGCCGTCAGGCCCCAGCATCGCCTGCGCGTCGAAGGGAAGGGGCTCTTTCGCGGGCTCCTGGCGCGGGGCACTCATGCTGCTATGAGTTCTGCGCGCGCGGCGGTGCGACCTGCGCCCGCGGCAGCCACGCTGCCAGCAGCACCAGCGCCAGCAGCGACATCCCGGCCCCGAAGTAGAACGGCGCCGCCGGCCCCAGCCCCGGCCAGCCGCCCACGCCCTCCCACAGCGCCCCCGCGATCAGGCTCGCCGGCAGCGCGGTGATCGCGGTCGCCGCGTTGAAGACGCCGTAGGCGGTGCCGCGCTGGTCGGGGCGCACCACGTCCCCCACCAGCGCGCGCGCCGTCCCCTCGGCCATGCCGTAGTACGCCCCGTAGAGCGCGAACAGCGCCCAGATGTGCCAGGCGGCATGGGCCAACGCGAAGCCCAGATAGACCGCCGCGTAGAGCCCCCAGGCGACGGCGATGATGCGGGTGCGCCCCCACCGGTCCGACAGCGCCCCCGCCGGTGTCGCCACTACCGCGTACACCGCGTTGAACGCCACCAGCAGCAGCGAGATGCCGAACACGGATAGCCCCACGTTCTGCGCCCGCAGCACCAGGAAGGCGTCGCTGGAGTTGCCGAGGGTGAAGATGATCATGATGACGACGAAGAACCGGAAGCGCCGGTCGAAGCCGCGCAGGGAGAGACGCGGCGCCGCGCCGGGCCGGCGCCCGCTGCCCGTCTCGCGCACGAACAGCGCCAGCACCGCCACCGCCAGGAAGCCGGGAATCATCGCGTAGAGCACCAGGTGACGATAGACCCCCGCCTGCAGCAGATGCGCGTGGCGCTGCGCGGCATAGACGATGACGGCCGCCGCCCCCAGGCCGATGAAGGCCCCCGCGCTGTCGGCGGCGCGGTGGAAACCGAAGCTCAGGCCGCGGCGCCCCTCGGCGCTGGAGTCGGCGATGAGCGCGTCGCGGGGCGAGGTGCGGATGCCCTTGCCCAGGCGATCGGCGAAGCGCACCCCCAGCGCCGTCGGCCACGCATTCGCGACATAGAGGAAGGGCTTGCTCAGGGCGGATAGGCTGTAGCCGATGACGGCCAGCCCCTTGCGCTTGCCCCACACATCGCTGAGCCACCCCGAAAAGATGCGGGTGACGCCGGCCGTGGTCTCGGCCACCCCCTCGATGAGGCCGATGACGGTGGTGCGCACCCCCAGGTCGTTGAAGAGGAACAGCGGGAGCAGGGTGATCGTCATCTCGCTGCTGATGTCGGTCAGCAGGCTGACGAGGCCGAGGACGACGACATTGCGGCTGAGCCCGGCCCTGGCGCGCGGCGGGGTTGGCCCGCCGGTCATGCAAAGACCCCGATTACGGTCATGTGGCTCGCCTCCGGACCGGCGCGCGGCGCGCAGTCCAGCTCGGTTGAGAGGAGCGGGCGCGACCGCGCCTAGGGGTGAAGACGCCCGGCCCCCATTCCCGGCCCTTCATCCCGAATGGGTATAGCTATTCGTCATCGGCAACCGCCGATCCTTGCCGAAAGCCTTGGGGGTGATCTTGACCCCGGGCGGGGCCTGACGGCGCTTGTACTCATTGCGATCCACCAGCCGGATCACCCGGCGCACGACCTCCGCGTCGAAACCCGTGCCCACGATCTCATCGAATCCCCGGTCCTGCTCGACATAGGCGTGCAGAATAGGGTTGCGTCAACGATGAATTGATGGGTGTTCTTCGGGGTCGCACCGGGCGCGACACAGGTAGAGGGCAAGGCATGCCTTGCCCCTACGGGCGGTTTCGCGCGATTGACATCGCGC
>DATLAK010000037.1 GCA_035527535.1 Armatimonadota bacterium | reverse complement strand
CAACCCGGTCGGGCTGCGGCTGCAGTTGTCGTGGGGAAACGGTGAGTGCCGCGCGCGCCTCCACGTCCGGCCGGAGCTGACGGGCTGGCTGGACTACATGCACGGCGGGGTGCTGGCGGCGGCGCTGGATGAGATGATGGGTAAGATCGTGTGGAAGAACGGCCTGCCGGCGATGACGGGGCGGCTGACGGTGCGCTATCTCCAGGCGGTGCCGGTGGAGGCGACCCTCGACCTGCGCGGGCGCATAGTCAAGACCGGCGCGCGCATCATCCGCACCACCGCCGAGGCGCGCCTGCCCGACGGTGCCGTCGTCGCCGACGCGGAGGCGCTGTATATTCGCGTCAACCCGGGGGAAAACGCGAAGCTTGCGGCCGACGAGCCGGTCCCGGCCTGACCCGCCGCCACCGACGGCGGGGCGCTGCCGGTTGGCCGAGACTGCTGCCACGCGCGGCGCTTGTCGGCCGTTTGACGCTCCATCAGGCGGCTGATAGAATGACCCCATGAGGCTGCTCCACCTCGCTGACCTCCACCTCGGCACCGAGAACTACGGCCGCCCCGACCCCCGCACCGGCCTTAACTCGCGGTTGCTCGACTTCCTGCGCTGCTTCGACACGGCGGTGGAGTGCGCGCTCGAGCGCAAGGCGGACCTGGTGCTCTTCGTCGGCGATGCCTACCGCAGCCGCGAGCCCAACCCCACCCATCAGCGCGAGTTCGCCCGGCGCATTCACCGGCTGGCGAGCCAGGGCGTCGCCGTGCTGCTGCTGGCGGGCAACCATGACCTGCCGGCGCTGCCCGCCAAGGCGAGCTCGCTCGACGTGTTCTCGGCGCTGGAGGTGCCGGGGGTGACGGTCGTGCGCCAGCCGCAAGTGCTGGATGTCGAGACCCGGTCGGGAGTCGTGCGCTGCGCTTGCTTTCCGGCACTGCCCCGGGCGGCGCTGCTGGAGGACGACGATCGGCGGCTAGATGCTGATGCGCTGCGCCGCGCGCTGTCGCGCCGGTTGACCCGCAAGCTGGAAGAACTGGCACAGGCCGCGGGCGAGTTCTCGCCGATGATCCTGGCCGCGCATGTCGGGGTTGAAGGGGCGATGATCGGCTCCGAGATCAACCTCGTCAGCGGAGCCGAGCCCCTGGCGCCGCTGGCGGCGGTGGCGGATCGGAGATACGCCTATGTCGCGCTCGGTCACGTTCATCGCTTCCAGGAGATGCGCACCGCGGCCCCGCCGGTGGTCTATTGCGGCAGCCCGGAGCGGGTGGATTTCGGGGAGGAGGGGCAGGAGAAGGGCTTCGTCGTCGTTGACATCGAGGACGGCGGGACCGCTTACGAGTTCGTGCGCACCCCGGCGCGGCGGTTCGTGACGATTGACGTCGCGGTGACCGGCGCCGACGCCACCGCCGAGGTCGAGGCAGCGGTGGCGCGCGCCGACATCGCGGACGCGGTGGTGCGCCTGCGGGTGAGCATGGAGCAGAACCAGCCGCTGGACGACGACCGCCTGCGCGCCGCTGTGCAAGCGGCGTCTCTGGCGCTGCCCATCAGCAAGCACGTGCGCGAGGCGGCGGCGCCGCGCGCCCCCGGGTTGGCGGAGCGCATGACCGACCCGCTGGCGGCGCTGGACGAATACCTCAAGCTGCGACAGGTCTCGGCGGCCCGCGGACCGGCGCTGCGCGCCAAGGCCGAGGCCCTGCTGGCTGCCCTGCGCCACGAGACCGAGGCGGTGTTCGCGCCCGCCGAGCAGGAACCGCCAGCCCCCACGGACGGCTCAAACCCATGATCCCAGTGCGGCTTTTCCTGCGCAACTTCATGTCCTACGGGGAGCCGGGCGAGGAGCTCGACTTCGGGTTCCACACCGCGTGCCTGTGCGGGGACAACGGCAACGGCAAGTCGGCCCTGCTCGACGCCATGACCTGGGCGCTGTGGGGGCGGGCGCCGCGCCTGGAGGGAGCGCGCTCCAAGGACGAGGAGATCATCCGCCGCGCGGACGGCGTCAACGAGGCGCTGGTCGAGTTCCAGTTCGCGGCCGACGGCGAGCGCTACCGCGTCCTGCGGCGGCTGCGGCGCGACCGCGGTCAGACCCTGGAGCTCTACCTCGCCGACGGCGAGTCGTGGCGGCCCCTCACCGGCGCGACCAAGACCGATACCGAGGGCGTGATCCAATCGCTGCTGGGGCTGGACTACCACACCTTTGTCATGTCCTCGTTTCTGTTCCAGGGCAAGGCGGACAGCTTCACGCGGGCGCGGCCCGGCGAGCGCAAGGACGTGCTGGGGCGAATCCTGCGGCTCGACCTTTACGACGAGCTGGCGAAGCGCGCGCGGGACGCGGGGCGCGAGTGCGAGGGCCGCTCGCGGCAGTTGGGCGACGAGATCGCGCGCCTCCAGGCGCAGGCCGAACGCGAGCAGGAGCTGGAGGGGAAAGCGCGGGAGACCGAGGCGGCGCTGGGGGACTCCGAGCAGGAGCTGGCCCGGTGCGAGTCGGCGCTGGAGCAGGCGCGGGCGTGCCAGGCCGCCGCCGATGGCGCGGTGGCCGAGCTGCGGCGGGCGGACACGGCGCTCAAGCAGGCGGCGGCGCAGGTCGAGTCGCTGTCACGCCAGCACCAGGACTTCGCCCGGCGGGTGGCCGCGCATCGGGCGGCGCTGGCGCAGGAGCAGGAGGCGCGGGCGGCGGTGGCGCGGCTGGAGCAGGTGCGCCGCCGGGACGAAGACTTGAGCGCGCGGCGCGAGCGGGCGGCGGCGGTGGAGATGGCGCGCCATCAGGCCGCGGCGGCGATTCGGGCGGAGCAGGCGCGGCTGGAGACGCAACTGGCCGCGGTCGAGGCCTCCGCCGAGGAATCACGGGCGACCGCGGGGCAGGCCGAGGCGCTGGCCCGCCAGGCGCAGGAGATCGAGGGCGAGATCCGCGCTTGCCGGGAGGCGGAGGCGGCGCTGGCATCGTGCCGGGAAGAGGCGCAGCGGCTGCGCGCCGCGGCGGCGGCGGACGAGCAGACGGGTAAGTCGCTGCGGGCGGAGCTGGACGAGGCGGCGGCGCGCATGGAGGCGCTGGCGAAGGCTTCCGCCCGCTGCCCCCTGTGCGAGCAGGAGCTGGGGGAGGAACTGCGGCGGCGGCTGCTGGAACAGGCGCGGGCGCTGTCGCACCGCGAAGAGTCGTCGCTGGCGGAGCTGAAGCGCGCGCGCGACGAGACGGCCGGTCTGCTGGAGCGGATGGAGGCGAAGATGCGCGCCCTCCAGCCGTACATCGCACGGGCGGGTGAGTTGCAGAAGCGGCTGGGGCAGGTGCAGCGGCAGCGCGAAGAGGCGCGCGCGGCAGCGGTCAGGGCGGACAACTCGGCGACGCGGGCCGCGGATCTGCGCCGAACACTGGAAGCGGGCGCGTTCGCCCCGGACGACCGCCGCCGCCTGGCGGAGGCGGAGGCGGCGCTGGCGGAAATCGCCTACGATGCCGCCGCCCACAAGCAGGCGCAGGAGGCCATCCGCGGGCTCGCCGGGTGGGAGAAGAAGCTGGGGGCTCTGGAGTCCGCGCGGGAGGCGCTGCCCGGCGACGAGGCGCATCTGGCGCAGGTCGAGGAAAGCCTCGCCCAGGCGCGGCGGCAACTGATCTGCGCCCAGGCCGAACGCGCCGACCTGGCGCAGCGCGCGGCCGATGCCAAGCCCGCCGCGGCCGCCTGCGCGCAGGCGCAGGCGCGCCTGTCGGCCGCCGCCAAGGAGCGCGACCGGCGGGTGGGCGAGCTGGCCGGTCTGCGCGCGCAGATCGCGGCCTGCGGCGCCGCGCGCCGCGAGGCGCAGGCGCGCCGGCGCGAGCGCGCCACGGCGGACAGCGACCGCGTGCTCTACAGCGAGCTGGCGGAAGCCTTCGGACGCCAGGGGGTGCAGGCGCTGGTGGTGGAGACGGTGCTGCCGCAGCTCACCGAGGATGCCAACGAACTGCTGGAGCGCATGACCGAGGGGCGCATGCAGGTCACCTTCGTCACCCAGCGCGAGCGCCCCGACGGCGACGCGGCGGAGACGCTGGACCTGCACATCAGCGATGAGCTGGGCACTCGGCGCTACGAGCTCTACAGCGGCGGCGAGGCATTTCGGGTGGACTTCGCGGTACGGGTGGCGCTGGCGCGCCTGCTGGCGCATCGGGCGGGGGCGCGGCTGCAGACGCTGGTCATAGACGAGGGCTTCGGCACCCAGGACGCGCAGGCGCGCGACCGGCTGGTGGAGTGCATCAACGCCATCCAGGGCGATTTCGAGAAGGTGCTGGTAATCACCCACATTGACGACCTCAAGGACGCCTTCCAGGACCGCATCGAGGTCACCAAGGACGAGACGGGCTCTCACCTGCGCCGGAGCGCAGGTGAGTCCGCGGGCGCGGGATGACAGATGCGGGCATTCCGGGGACAGACGACTTGATTATTGACCGGGAGCGCTGATAGTGGTACAAGTGGGCCATGCCCTGCGTCGCCCGTATCGTCGCGCCAGGGGTGGCGCATGACGTCACTCAGCGCGGCAAACCGGGACCGAGGGTGCGGAGAAAGAAGGAAGAGCTGCCTGCTGGTTAGGAAATTATGCTGTGTGTCCCCGGAATTGCCCCTGCCTCAATTGGTTGCCGATGGAGTTCTCCACGAGGAGGTCAGTGGTATGCAATGGTCACTGGGTGCCCGCGTCGCGCCAGCACTAGCGACTCTCGGGGTAGTCGGATATCTCGCGGTAAAGCGACGCGTTCCGCGGCTAGCGCTCACCTGGGCGTGGGTCTATCTAGCGATTCAGATTGGAATAGGCGTCTTCGACGGGCTGGCACGGATGCGCATGGCTAGCGTATTTGGACCCATCACAGGTCCAGCCTATGTCGATTCTTTAAGCGATTATCTCGCGTCGTTCAGCATCGTTGGGTTCAGTCTACTGCTAACTGCACCGGCGGTTCATGCCCTCCGGGATGGTTACGAGTGGCCGCAGCTTCCACAATGGCTACTTGCATTGCTCATGATACTATTGGCTACTATTGGCTGCGCAAGCCTGACTCTGCTTGCGACTAAATGCATGGTCTTCCCGCCATAACCGGCTGACGGTGGAGGGCATTCTGGGGACATACAATTCAATCAAGGAAGACCTGCTGCTGGCCAGGAGACTACGGTGTGCGTCCCCCGAATTGCCATTGCGTTTCGAGGAAGGCTCGCCGAAGACGGACCTCCGGGCCGCAACGGCGGGTGTGACCGCTTTTCGTTGGGGTGGCTGGGCGCACGCCCGGGCGCGACCTCGTAGGGGCAAGGCATGCCTTGCCCCTACATCCGCGCCCCGACCTGTCGGGGCGCCCCCAGAGTGATTCCCACTTTCCGAGGTCACACCCGCAACGGCAGAACTGACGGCTACCCACTTTGCTCGTCACGAAGGCGAGATTCTTCGCTTGTGCGGCTAGGTCGCGGAGCGACCGCCGTGGCGGCCCTCCGGGCTTAGCCACTCTGAATGACACGTCCCGGCTCCTGTCATGCAGAACGAAGCGTGCTCGCGCGACAGCGTCGGCACGCGCAGTGAAGCATCTCGCTGCGACCTGATCGGAAACTGGGTAACCGTCAAACGGCAGAATGGTTGACATGCCGCGCGGGGTGTGATACCCTTTGTCCGACGTCAGCCGAACATATCCCTTTTAAGCCGGTCCCGCGAGGTCGGCAAGGGGCGCGCATGACATATCATCCGGAGTCGAAAAGGCCTTTCCACACGTGGAGGGCCTTATTTTTTTGCGAGCCGGAGCCTCTCCCATGAGCAACCAGCCGCCCGAGATCATGGACGCCGATGACATCCGCCGCGCGCTGACCCGCATCGCGCACGAGATCATCGAGCGCAACCGCGGGGCCGAGAACCTGGTGCTGGTGGGCATTCTGACGCGCGGGGTGCCGCTGGCGCGGCGCCTGAGCGAGCTCATCGCCTCCATCGAAGGCATCCAGGTGCCGGTGGGAGCGCTCGATGTCACCCCCCATCGCGATGATCGCGACCGCGCGGCGCAGGCCGCCGACGCCACCGAGCTGCCCTTTCCGATTGACGACAAGCGGGTGGTGCTGGTGGACGAGGTGACCTACACCGGTCGTACCGTGCGCGCCGCCATGGACGCCATCATGGAGCGCGGGCGCCCCGGGGCCATCCAGCTTGCGACCCTGATTGACCGCGGGCACCGCGAGCTGCCGGTGCGCCCCGATTACGTCGGCAAGAACGTTCCCACCTCCCACCGCGAGCGCGTCACCGTGCGCCTGCGCGACCCCGACGGCGAGGAGCGCGTGTTCATCGAGAAGCGGGAGGCGTCGAGGAACCGATGAGCCAAGGTGAACGCGAAGCTGCAATTCCTTGTCGGCGGCGGGGAGGCCGCTTCGAGGGAGGCAGACCATGACCCTTGCGGGGCGGGATGTGGTGTCGGGTTTCGATCTCACCAACGGCGAGATCGAAGGCCTGTTTGCGCTTGCCGACGAGATGGCGCAGCGCGTGCGCTCGAAGCTCGACCTCGCGCGCGGCAAGCTGATGACGACGTTGTTCTACGAGCCCAGCACGCGCACGCGCCTGTCGTTCGAGGCGGCGATGCTGCGCCTGGGCGGCGATGTCATTAGCTGCGCCGACGTGTCCTCGACCTCGGTCGCCAAGGGCGAGACCCTGGCCGATACCGTGCGCATCGTCGAGAGCTACGCCGACCTCATCGCCCTGCGCCACCCGCTGGAGGGCTCGGCGCGCGTGGCCGCGGACTACGCGGCGGTGCCGGTCATCAATGCCGGCGACGGCGCCCACGAGCATCCGACGCAGATGCTGCTCGACCTCTACACCATCCGTCGCGAGAAGGGGCGCCTGGAGGGCGTGTGGGTGGCGCTGGTGGGCGACCTCAAGCATGCCCGCACCGCCCATTCGCTCGCCTACGGCCTGGCGCGCTTCGGCGCCAAGATCGCCTGCGTCGCCCCGCCCGGCCTGGAGCTGCCGCGCGACATCACCGACCGCCTGCGCGAGCGCTACAATGCCGTCACCTACGAGTATCGCAGCCTCGATGAGCTGGTGGCGGATCCGGGGCTGGTGCGGTCGAGCCAGGCCGCGGGCGGCGACGCCCAGTTGGCCCTGACCTCGAATGCCATCTCGCTCTTCGACGCGCTCTATGTGACCCGCGTCCAGCGCGAGCGTTTCGCCACCCCCGCGGAGTTCGACGCCGCGCGCAGCTCCTACGGCATCACCGCCGACATGCTGAGCCGCGCGCGCCCCGACACCCTGGTCATGCACCCGCTGCCGCGGGTGGACGAGCTGCACTATGATATTGACGCCGATCCTCGCGCCGCCTATTTCCGCCAGGCGGCCTACGGCCTGCCGGTGCGCATGGCGCTGGTGGCGGCGCTGTTGGGGGTGGCGCAGGTCAAGGTCAAGCGCGGCGACGCGCCTGAGCGCCGCCCGCCCCAACCCATCACCCGGCCCGAGGTCGCCTGCGCCAACCCGCGCTGCATCACCACCCAGGAGCGCTATCTCGCACCCGCGTTCGAGCCAGTCGGCGCCACCGGCCGCAAGCTGCGCTGTGCCTACTGCGAACGCCTCACCGTCCTCCCCGAGGGGGCGGGCGCGTGAGCTATCTCATTCGCGGCGGCAGACTGCTGGACCCTGCGAGCGGGTTGGATGCCATCGGCGATCTGCTGTTCGAAGACGGTAAGATCGTCGCCATCGGCGAGGTAACCGACAAGCGCGCCGCCGGCGCGGAAATCATCCCTGCCCCCGGCCTCATCGTCTGCCCGGGTCTGATAGATATCCACGTCCACCTGCGCGAGCCCGGCTACGAGCACAAGGAGACCATCGCTTCCGGCACCGCCGCCGCCGCCGCCGGGGGATTCGCCGCGGTGTGCGCGGAGCCCAACACGCGCCCGCCGGTGGATGCGCCTGATCGCGTCCTGGACGCCCTGGCGCGCGCGGGGCGGTCGGCGCTGGTGCGCGTCTATCCCAAGGCGTGCCTGACGGTGGGTCAGCGAGGCCGTGAGTTGGCGCCCGCCAAGGCGCTCCGGCAGGCCGGCGCGGTCGCGCTCAGCGATGACGGCGAGCCGGTGCTGGACGACCAGGTCATGCGCGCGGCGCTGCGACAGGCGGCGCAGGCCCGGCTACCGGTGACGACCCACTGCGAGGAGTCGCCGCGGTCGCGCGAGGTGCGGCCGTTCGCGCAACCCTATGCCGCTGAGGCCGACCTGGTGCGGCGCGACATCGGGTTGGTCAAAGACTGTGTGGCACAGCCGCCCTCGGCTGTGTCTCCACACCTGCACTTCTCCCATCTCAGCCTGCGCGCGTCGGTCGCCGCGCTGGCCGTAGCCAAAGCGGCGGGCCTCCCGGTCACCGCGGAGGCGACCCCTCATCACTGCCTGCTCAGCGCCGACGACATCCCGGACCGCGACCCCGCCTACAAGGTCAATCCGCCGCTGCGGTCACGGGCGGACCTGGAGGCGATCGCGGGCGCGGTGGTAGCGGGCGTGATTGACGTCATCGCCAGCGATCACGCGCCCCACGCGGCGCTGGAGAAGGCGGCGGGATGGGAGCAGGCGCCCTTCGGCGTCATCGGCCTCGAGAGCGCGCTGGCGGTGATGCTGACGGAGTTCGTCCGCTCCGGGCGCATGACGGTGATGGACCTGCTGGCGCGAATGACCTGCAACCCGGCGCGCATCCTGGGGCTGGCGGGCGGGCGGCTGGCGGTGGGCGCACCCGCCGACGTGACGCTGCTGGACCCCGACGCGGAGTGGGTCATAGACCCGCGGAAGTTCAGGTCCCAGGCGCGCAACTGCCCCTTCGCCGGGCGGCGCGTACGTGGGCGCGCGGTGGGGCTGGTGGTGGGCGGACGTGTGGTCGTGCGCGAGGGCGCGGTGCTGTTCGCCGTGGCGGGGCAGATACGGTGAAGGCGATACTGGCGCTCGAGGATGGCACCGTTTTCGAGGGTGAGAGCATCGGCGCGGCGGGGCGCGCGGTGGGCGAGGTCGTCTTCAACACCGGCATGACCGGCTACCAGGAGATGCTGACCGATCCCAGCTATCGCGGGCAGATCCTGACGCTGACCTTTCCCCTGATCGGCAACTACGGCGCCAACGCCGGCGACATGCAGTCCCACCGCCCCCAGGTCGAGGGCTTCGTCGTGCGCGAGCTGTGCGAGGCGCCCAGCAACTGGCGCTCCGAGGAGACCCTGCACCAGTTTCTGGCCAAGCACCGCGTGGCGGGCATCGCCGGGGTGGACACCCGCGCCCTGACGCGGCGCCTGCGCGAGCACGGGGTGATGATGGGCACCATCTCCACCGCGGAGACGCCCGCGGAGGCGCTCGATCGCCTGCGGCAGACCCCCGGTTACGGCGAGCTCGATTTCGTGCACGAGGTCACCACCGCCAGCCCCTATCAGTGGACGCCGGGGGCGCCCCACGGGGCGGCGCAGGCGCAGATGCCGCTGGAGCCGCGCCTGCGGGTGGCGGTGGTGGACTACGGGGTCAAGCGCAGCATCTTGCGTTTCCTCCACGACCTCGACTGCGAGGTGCTGGTGCTGCCCGCTACGGCGACCGCGGGCACCATTCTCGGCCTGGCGCCGGACGCCCTGGTGCTGTCGCCCGGTCCCGGCGATCCGGCGCGCTTGGACTACGCGGTGGACGTGCTGCGCGCGGTCATCGGCAGGCTGCCCATCCTCGGCATCTGTCTGGGGCACCAACTGCTGGGCATCGCCCTGGGCGGGCGCACCTACAAGCTCAAGTTCGGGCACCGCGGCGGCAACCATCCGGTGAAAGAAGTGACCAACGGGGGGCGGACCTATATCACGGTGCAGAACCACGGCTACGCCATCGCCGACGACAGCCTCGCCGGTACGGGCGCGGTGGTGTCGCATGTCAACCTGAATGACGGCACGGTCGAGGGGCTGGTGCACCCGGAGCTGGGGATCACCTCGGTGCAGTACCATCCCGAGGCCTCGGCCGGCCCCCAGGACAGCCGGCACCTCTTCGACGACTTCATCGGCAGCGTGCGCGCACACAAACAGAGGTAATCCGCAGAGAACCCAGCGCGGCCCCAGCGGGCCGCAACCAATCAACCACAGATTGACACAGATTCACGCAGATTCTTGGCCGCCTTCGGCGGGAACGCAGATAGCCAATTCGCGGACGATGCTGTAGGGGCAAGGCATGCCTTGCCCCTACTTGGGCGCAGACTCTTGCGCGAGAAACAAACGATTTGCGGGTTAGTGGTACAGAGGGCGCAGAGACACGCTTGTGGGTGCGATTCGCGAACCGCACCTGACCTCTCCGCGCTCTCTGTGTTGGCTGGTTCGGAACTGGATTGTGCACAGGGCTTCCGGGGATGTCATTCTGAGAGCCGCGTAGCGGCGCGAAGAATCTCGCTCTTGACATCAGTTCCGTTCGTCTTCGCGCGCAAGCAAGGCAGTTTGCTGGCGCTGAGCTGGTGCGGCTACAAGGAGGTTTCACTATGGCTAGGGCCCCATTCCAGGTGCTAGTCTTTCCATTTCGGGTAACGCGCGAGAATGCGTATGAGTACGCACTCTTCCAACGCGCCGATGCCAGCTACTGGCAAGGGATAGCTGGCGGCGGTGAAGGCGATGAGTCTGCGATTGAGGCTGCCCGACGTGAAGCATACGAGGAGGCTGGGATTCCACTGTGCGCCCCGTTCTACGAACTGGACTTTCGTGGCTGCGTGCCCGTGACCGCCTTCAGCGATCGTGACACTTGGGACGCTAGGCTATCCGTGATACCCGAGTATTGCTTCGGAGTGGAATTCGCCGGTCCCATCCACATTTCACCCGAGCATTCGGCGACGATGTGGCTGCCGTACAAGGAATGCGAGAGGCGTCTGCATTGGGACAGCAACAGGGTAGCCCTGCGAGAGCTTGATGAGAGACTGCGAGCGGCGAGACTAAATGGCCCCCTGCCGTGAGAACCAGAGAGGTCCACGTGCACAAGGGATGAGCGGCCCCTCGACTGTCAGGCCTCATGGCCGCTGAGCGCGAAGCAAGATCAGTCATCTGCGTAATCTGTGAAATCTGTGGATGATAAAGGACTATGCCCAGGGACCCTGAGCTGAAGAAGGTGATGGTGATCGGGTCGGGGCCGATCGTGATCGGCCAGGCGGCGGAGTTCGACTACGCCGGCACCCAAGCGTGTCGGGCGGCGCGCGAGGAGGGGCTGGCGGTGGTGCTGGTCAACAGCAACCCCGCCACCATCATGACCGACACCAACATCGCCGACCGCGTCTATATCGAGCCGCTGACGGTGGAGGCGGCGACGGCGATCATCGCGCGCGAGCGCCCGCAGGGCTTGCTCCCGACCCTGGGCGGGCAGACCGGCCTCAACCTTGCCACCCAGCTCGCCAAGCAGGGCGTCACCGATCGCTACGGCGTGCGCCTGCTGGGGACGCCGCTGGAGGCCATCGAGCGCGCCGAGGACCGCGACCAATTCAAGGCGACGATGGAGGCCATCGGCGAGCCGGTGCCGGAGGGCCGCATCGTCACCTCGGTCGAGCGCGCGCAGGAGTTCGCGCGCGCCATCGGCTTCCCGGTGATCGTGCGCCCCGCCTACACCCTGGGCGGCACCGGCGGCGGCATCGCGCAGGGCCGCCGCGAGTTGGCCGAGATCTGCGGCCGCGGCCTGCGCATGAGCATGATCGGCCAGCTTCTGATCGAGCGCTGCGTGCTGGGGTGGAAGGAGATCGAGTTCGAGGTCATGCGCGACGGCGCCGACAACTGCATCACCGTGTGCAGCATGGAGAACCTCGATCCCATGGGCGTGCACACCGGCGATTCCATCGTCGTCGCCCCCGCGCTGACCCTGACCGACCCCGAGTACCAGATGCTGCGCACCGCCGCCATCAAGATCATCCGCGCGCTGGGCATCGAGGGCGGGTGCAACGTCCAGTTCGCGCTGGATCCACACAGCTTCCGCTACTACGTGATCGAGGTCAATCCGCGGGTCAGCCGCTCCAGCGCCCTCGCCTCCAAGGCCACCGGCTACCCCATCGCGCGCGTCGCCACCAAGATCGCGGTCGGCCTGCGCCTGGACGAGATCCCCAATGCCATCACGAGCCAGACCACCGCCTGCTTCGAGCCGGCGATTGACTACGTGGTGGTCAAGGTGCCGCGCTGGCCGTTCGACAAGTTCGCCGCCGGCGACCGCACCGTCGGCACCCAGATGAAGGCCACGGGCGAGGTCATGGCGATTGACCGCACCTTCGCGGCCGCGCTCAACAAGGCCCTGCGCTCGCTCGAGATCGGCGTCCACGGCCTGCGCCTGCGCGGCATCAACTGCTGGAGCGATACCCAGCTCGAGGACCTCCTGCGCCATCCCACCGACGAGCGCATCTTCGCCGTGGGCGAGGCCTTCCGCCGCGGTCGTTCGGTGGCCGAGATCCACGGTCTGTCCGCGATTGACCCCTGGTTCCTGCACCAACTGCGCAGCCTGGTGGGCATGGAGGAGATGATCGCCGACGCCGGCCGCGAGGGCCTGAGCGACGACCTGCTGTGCGCGGCCAAGCGCATGGGCTTCGCCGACCGCGCCATCGCCGAATTAGTGGGCCTGGCCGAGGACGACCTGCGCGCGCGCCGGCGTGCCCTGGGCCTCCACCCTACTTACAAGATGGTGGACACCTGCGCCGCCGAGTTCGAGGCCGCCACCCCCTACTACTACTCGACCTATGAGCGCGAGACCGAGACCGCCATCACCCATCCCCGGCGCGTCATCGTCATCGGCTCCGGCCCCATCCGCATCGGCCAGGGCATCGAGTTCGATTATTGCAGCGTGCACTCGGTGTGGGCGCTGGCGGAGGAAGGTTA
>DATLAK010000036.1 GCA_035527535.1 Armatimonadota bacterium | reverse complement strand
AGACGGCCTCATCTGATGCGCAGCGCACGAGACATCCGTCCCCTTGTGTTGTGCGTGACCGAGACCGCCGCCATCGCCGCCGTCGGCGCGGCGGTTGGCGCCGGCTTGCTCGCCACTGCCGTGGCCGCAGCCGCGTGGATCGTGGCGGCGATCATTTTCGGTCTGAGTGACCGCAGGTGGTGGGCGCGTCCGCGCTCCCTCTACCGCGCTGCGGCCAAGACCTGGGCGACCGCCTCACTCGCATCGTGGCTGGCCGCGTTCCTGTCGCCGCTTGCGGTTACCCCTAAGGCGATGTTGCTGCTCCCACTGGCCGGGTTGGCGGTCGCTGTCGCCATGCGCACGATCTGGCGCGCGGTCGCCGTGCACCGTCGGCGGCCGGTGCTGGTGGTGGACGTCGCCGGGGAGGATCGCCTGGCGGCGTGGCTGGCGTACTACTGGCCCGAGTGGGAAATCGTCGGTCTCGTGGATGGCCGCGATGCCGCGGCGGCCGCACGCGAGGCGGCGGGCCGCGGGGCTGCGGTCGCATACTATCTTAACGGGCAGGGCGCCCCCTCGCCCGGCGGTCTGGAGGCGCTGCCGCTCGACGACCTGCTGCAGCGGGTGAGCGGGCGCGTCTTCCTGGAGCACACCGACGGCGTGCGATCGCGCTGCAGCGGCGCCCGCGTGGCGCTCAAGCGCGTGATGGACCTCTGCGTCGCCGCCGGCGGGCTGGCGCTCCTGGCGCCGCTGATGGCGTTGCTGGCGGCGCTGATCAAGCTCGAATCGCAGGGCCCGGCGATCTACCGCCAGCGGAGATTGGGGCGCGGGTTGCGGCCGTTCGAGATGCTGAAGTTCAGGTCCATGATCAACGAAGCGGAGCAGGAGACGGGACCGGTGTGGGCGCAGGCCAACGACCCGCGCTGTACGGTGGTGGGACGGGTCCTGCGCCCGCTGCACCTGGACGAGCTTCCGCAGCTCGTCAACGTTGTGCGCGGCGAGATGAGCCTGGTGGGCCCGCGCCCGGAGCGGCCGGAGCTGGCCGATGAGCTCCTGCGAACGATGCCGGTGTACCGCAAGCGCCTCGAGGTCCGGCCCGGCATCACCGGCTGGGCGCAGATCAACCAGGGCTACGACCGCGAGATGGACGATGTGCGCCGCAAGCTGGAGTACGACCTCTACTACGTCAAGCACTGCGGGCCGTTGTTTGACACCGCCATCCTGCTGCGCACCATTGACGCGGTCATCTTCGGCAAGCCCCGCCGCCCCGCCCGCCCCGACCTGCCGTGAGCGGTCGCCCCGGCGACGCACTGGGACGCCGCGCAGGCGTGGGGCGAAACGCGGGGTGTGTGTGACTGGTGTGACCTGAAGCGGCAGGTGTTGGCCGGAGGATGACGAAATGCGCGCAAGCCTCGGGATCGCGTATTGATGGTCCCCCGGCGCGACCGAAGACCGAACGCGGAAAGGAGCTGGAGATGCGAACAGTAGTAGTGATGGTGGTCATGGGCGCGTTGCTGTTGTCAGCGGGCGCCGCATTCGCGCAATACGGCTACGGCGGCTCGACGATGCCGGAGGAAAAGCCGTACCTGCGCGCCAAAGTCGGGTGGTTCGAGCCGAGCGAGGGCGCCCTCGACGGCGACCTCGCCTTCGGCGTGGACTACATCGTGGCCCGCGGGGAGACGCAACTGCTGTACCTGACAGTGGATCGCTTGCACGCCGAGGACACGACGGTCGAGAACACCGCTTGGAGCGTGCTGGGCGGCGTTTACTACAAGGCTAAGGGCGGCTTCTACTACGGCGGCGGCGTTGGCTGGTCGCGCAACACGCTGGAGACGGTGGGGCTGCCCGACCGCGACGACGACAACCTCACGTGGGAGGTCGGAGCCAGCCTGGGCGTCGGGGGCAAGGGCTTCGCCGAGATCAAGTATCGCGACGGCGGTCAGGACGGCAATACCGGCGTCGTGCTCTACGTGGGCACGCGCTACTGACGAGCCGGCCGCCGTACAGGACCGCACTGCTTCGGCAAGGCGGCATCGTGCAACATGGTAAGACGCCGGCGGAGATTGCCCCCCGCCGGCGTCACCGTTTAGGTGCGTCAGCCGCCGCTGCGCCGCCGCCCGGCCGCCCGCCTGCGCGGCGAAGGATTTCGCCCCCCTGACGGCAACTTACTGGTGGATGACAACACCAGCCGGGAGCGGCCACCAGTGGAGTGCGAGCAGGCGCTGGCGAAGGAGATCGCGGTGACCCGCGCGACAGCGACGGCCGAGGGGGACGCGGTCCTGGCGCGGCGCATTGCCGCCGGCGACGTGGCGATCTGGGATCGCCTGTTTGACCGCTACTCCGCATGGGCCTACCGGTTCGCCTATCATCACCTGGGGGCCAACCACGCCGACGCCCAGGACCTCAGCTCGGATATCCTGATGACGGCGGCCGCGTCCATGGGCCGCTTCGACCCGGCGCAGGGAACACTCGACCTATGGCTGCTGGGCGTCGCCCGCCACCGCCTCGCCCGCTTCTGCCGCCGCCGCCGCATGGAAGTGCCGCTGATACCGGAGTTCGCAGAGTCCGCCGCCAACCCCGAGGTTGCACTCAGCACTGAGGAAGATGCGGCCCTGACGCGCCAGTTGGTCAACCGCGCGCTTGCCAGCCTGCCGCAGCGCCACGCCGCGGTGCTGGTGGGGAAGTACGTGACCGGATACACGGTCGAGGAGCTGGCGCGCTCGACCGACAGCACGCCCAAAGCCGTCGAGTCGCTGCTGACGCGGGCGCGGGCGGCGTTTCGCGCCGCCTTCACCGAGCTGGCCGGCAGCGCGGCGGGAGGTGATAGCCGTGGGTGAGATGACACATTCCCACGAGATGGATGTCGCGCGACTCCTATCCATGCATTACGAGGAGGGGAAAATGGACGACGCGTTCAGGATTGCGCTGCAGGAACGGACCCGGCATATGGTGGGCGCGCGGGGACGAACGCGCATGCGCCGGTGGGCGCTGGTTGCGGTCGGAGCGGCGGCGGTCGCGGTGGCGGTGGTGATGCTCGCGCGTTCGCCCGCACCGCCGACAACGGAGAGGCCGTCCCCGGCGGTGGCCGAGCGGGCGCCCACCCCCGCGCCGCCACCGGTCAATGCCGCTGCGGGCTCCGAGCAGCGGCAAACGGCTGCTACCTCGCGCTCGACAGGGCCTGAAGCGGCAGGCCCGACTGAGCGACCCGCGCCGGCCGGCGGCGCAGTGCAGGCGGGCGGGCCGCTGGTTGCGGTCATCTCCGCGCGAGCGCCGGTGAGCGATGCGACGGGCCGCGCGCTCGAGGTGGGCAACCGGCTGGCGGTAGGTGCGATCGTGCGCACCGGCAAGGGCGGCCGCGTGAGCCTGTACACCCGGCGCGGCAGCGAGTACACGCTCAATGCCGATACCGAGCTGGTGGTGGCGTCGCGGACGACGGCGGAGCTGCGCCGGGGCGAGGTTTACTGCCGCAGCCGGGGGGGCGAGATTGAGCGCATAGACACCGCCGCGGGGAAGATCCACCTCCTGGGGACCGTCGTTGACGCCGCCGCGCAGAACGGCCACCGGGTCGCGGTGACGGTGGTCAGCGGCAAGGTGCGGCTGAGCAATGCCCACGGCGAGGCGTTGGTGCAGGCGGGGAGGCGTTCGGTGCTGGTGGCCTCGCTGCCGCCACAGGGGGGCGCCCCGGTTAACACCTTCGCGGCAACCGCGTGGTACGACAGCAAAGGGACGGTGCTGTCGGACTTCGGCGACATCGCCTATGGCATCTCCCGCGGGGGCGGCTTGGTCAGCGAAATCTGGGTTATGAAAGGGGACGGCGCAGACAAGCGTCGCCTGAAGAGCTACCTTGGCTTCAGCGGGAATGCCGGTCCCTGGCTGCCAGGGCAACAGCGCCTGCTCGTGGACGCGTGGAGCGCGCTCTGGACGACCCCGGACTTCGAGCACCGGCGCGCCCACGCCAGCGCGGGGCATCCCATTGTGACGACTGGAAGCTGGCTGCTGAACGCGGCCACCGGCCAGGATGTGCCTTTCCAACTGCCCGCTGGTTACAATCCGCTTTACATGGAGGTTTCGCCGGATGCTACTCGGCTGGCCTTCTGCGGCAGTTATCAACGCGACCCCGAGGACTTAAAAACGGCGGAGGGCGGGATTTGGGTGTATGACCTGGAGACGGGCGAGATGAAGAAGGTGCTGGACGGCTGGATCAAGACCCCGGTTGCCTGGGCGCCGGACAGCCGCCGCCTGGCCGCTTCCACAGGTCAAGGGTATGGCAACAATTACCCGCTGGTCGTCGTGGACGCGGACACCGCGGAGGTCACCGACCTCAAGATTCAGGGCGCGGGGGCCAGCTTCTCGCCCGACGGGACGAGCATTGCGTATTGCGGGGATTTCCGCAAATCCGGTAGCTGGTCCCGCGGCGTGCCCACCAGCGGCAGCATCTTTGTCCTCGATCTGGGGCCGGGGGGCGAACCGCGCCGCGTCTCGCCCGAAGGAGAAGGCGCCTTGCAGCCCCGCTGGTCGCCTGACGGCGCGCGCATCCTATACATGACAATCGGGCGCGAGCAAGCTGACGAGAAGCCGCGAACGACCTATGCGCTCCACATGGTATCGCCTGACGGCCCGGCGCGCCAGGAGGTGTACCGCGGCGAGGGCTACCTATCGGCAGCGACGTGGACGCCGGCAGGAGACGCGATCTACGCCGTCACCAAGAGCGGCGTCCTGCTGGTCGCGGCTGATGGCTCCGGCGTCATCTCCGACCTGGGCGGCAATGACAAGGACAGCGTTCTTCCGCCGGATCGGCGGGCGCAAACCGCTGCGGCCCTGGAAGCTCTCCAGGAGGCGATCTTCCAGTTCGCGGTGGGCAAGGTGCGCAGCTTCGAGGGGCGGCCCGATGACGCCCGCGCGGCATTCCAGCGCTCCGCCGACATATTCGCGGGGCTTCCCTGGCGCCACCCGCTCGCCGATTTCAGCACCAGCGATATCCTGCGCTATGCCGACAAGGCGCAGGAGATGGCGAATCGTCCGGCCCAGGCCTTGCTCGCCGAAAGCTGCAGGGAGCGGATGAGCTATGCCGGGATTCTCTTGCCGCAATGCGCGGCCGACCAGGGGCGCTTCCCATCCGACCTGGCAAGCCTGGAGAAGTGGTCGCTCGGTCGGGGCTGGGGCATCAACTGGCTCAGCGGGCATGACACCGCGTGGGTCAAGATGATCTTCCGCTGCCCGCAGGGAGATCGGTTCACTTACACCGCGCCGCCTGCGGGCGAGGAGCCGAAAGCAGGCGATGTCCTGCTCTCCTGCCCGAATCATCCCGACTGCCGCTTCGTGTGGGATGACCAGCAAGCGCGGATGCTGGCCTGGCACCGGCAGTCAGCCGCGCGTCGGGCGCGGGAGCGAGACCCTGAGCTGAAGGAGCTGGCGGACACGGCCGGCACACTGCTGAAAAAGGCGACGCGTGGCCTGGTGCCGTGGCCCCAGGTCGAACAGGCCTATCGGGCGGTGCTGAAGCGGAGTCCCGATGACCCCGAAATGCGCGAGACCTTGGGCCGCATGTACACCCGCTGGGGCCGCTATCGGGAGGCGCTGGAGACGCTGCCCCAGAACTCCGAGGTGCTCGGCGGCTGGGCCGGGCTAAACCGCGCCTTCTGCCTGGACGCGTTGGGCAAACGCGCGGAGGCGGTAGCGATATACGCCAAGCTGGCGGAATTCCGCGCTGACAGCGCCATCGGCGCCTGGGCACGGCTCGGGCTCAACGGACCGATCTGGCCGCGCGACCTCGACCTCCACGCGGACCCGGCCGAGGTGCGCCTCATGCCCACGGCTGCGTGGCGCGCATCGGCCTCCGACAGCGCCGACCTCGCCAAGCCCGAGTACGCAATAGACGGGAACCTATACAGCCGCTGGGGTGTCGGCGAGGGCGGGCAGGAACCCGGGCAGTGGTTCCGCCTCGACTTCGATACGCCGCAATCGGTGTGCCGCATCGTCCTCGACCACCAGGGGCGCGGCACGTTCTACACCAATGACTGGCCGCGCGGTCTCAGGGCGGAGGTGACCGCCGACGGGACGACCTGGGAGGAAGTCCCCGTCGTGCAGGGCGACTTGCTGCAGCCGGCGATGGTGCGCTTCGCGATGCCGCGCAGCATCCGCGGGATCCGGTTCACCCTGACCGCTGGCCATGGCCCCGAGTGGTGGAGCATCTACGAGCTTTACGTCTTCGGTCCGGCAAGGTGAAGCCGCGAGGGGAGGGCGCGTGGTCCGCCCCGGCGCGCCCTCCCGCCCCTGGGCGCGACTTCAGGCGGGCCCCTATGGTCTCCGTCGTCGGTCCGGTCGGCGTCCATCGGCGTTCGTCGGCGGCTTCCATCGCCTCTACGCGATCTGTCAGCGGCTTGCCCGCCCGCCATGGGAGGGTGGAACCTAAGGCGCGGAATCCCACCGGCGCTCTCGACAGGGTGAGATTCTTCGCTCGCTGCGCTCGCTCGGTAGCTTAGACGCAATGCAGTAGAGTCCTGCTTCGGCAGAGGGATGACTCCGTAGAGAGTCCCGCTCTTGGCGTCGGCGTTGATCTCGATTCGGTCAACGAGCAGCAGCAGGATTTTGCGCTTCTCCTCGAAGGTGGCAGCGTCCAGGCCGCGGCGCAGGTCCTCGGTGAAGGTGCGGACTGCCTGCCGCGTGCCTTCGGTCAGCTCGGGCGCGTCAAGCGCAGGGGTCAGAGCCGCGATTTGCGTCTTCAGGTTGTCTCGCTTGGCGCTGATCTCCTTCAGTTGGGCGTCGAGCAGGGCGTCGCTGATCTTCTCCTCGCGGTACAGGCGCACGACGCGCATTTCCTCGGCGTCGGCGTCCTTCAGTTGGCGCTCAAGTTTGGCGTGCTTGGCTTGGGCGTGGGCGCGGGTGGCGGCGTGACTGGCCGTGTGCTTCTCGAACTGCTCAAGGATTAGGTCGGGGTCGTCGAGCAGGCGGCGAATGCTCTCCCAGGTTGAGGGCTCGATGCGGTCGGTGCGGACGTAGCGCGATTTGCAGTCAAGGGTGCGGTGGGGGCCGCGCGTGCAGCTGTAGTAGGTGTAGCCGCCGATGCAACCGCCGATATACGGCTTGCCGCAGGTGCCGCATTTCACCAGCCCGCGCAGCAGGTAGGGGTGCCGCTTGTTGTTGCGGGTGGCGAGGTGGGCGTTCCTTTGCAGGATGGCCTGGGCGCGGTCGTATGTCTCGCGGTCAATCATGGCCGGAACGGGGATAGGAACCCATTCCTGGCGCTCGCGATGGCCTCGGCTGGTCTTGGGGTTCTTCCGGTATTGAACGGCCTTCCTGGGGCGCTCTGGGGCCGCAGGGAAGGTCTTGAAGAGGTGGGCAGTCCCGATATAGGCTTCGCTCGTCAGTATCTTGTGCAGGGCGGCGCGGCACCAGCGCTTGTTGCCCTTGCGGGTGGGAATGCCGCGCGTCTCAAGCTCGCGGCCAAGGGCAGCAAGGGTAAGCTCTTTCTCGATCAGCAGGCCGTAGATGTCGCGCACGATGACGGCTTCGGCTTCGTTGATCTCCCAATGGGCAGGGGTTGTGTTCTTGGCTGGCACGTAGGTGTAACCGTAGCCTGCGACTCCGCCAATGAAGGCGCCGTTGCGGGCCTTGTGGTAGCGGCCCCGGCGGGTGCGGTCAAGGATCTTGGCGCGTTCGTACTCACCGACCGCGCCTTGAATCTGGAGAAGCAGCGTACCCTCGGGAGTGTCATCTAGCCGCTGGTTGGTGAACTCCACGCGGGTCCCGTTCTTCTGCAACTCCTCCAGGAGAATCCCGAGGTGGACGAGGGTGCGCGACAAGCGGTCGGGCGAGAGGCAAAGCACGGTCTCGGCGACGCGCTGCCGCGATTTGTCGCGCAGCGCGTCGAGACCGGGCCGCGCCAGCAGGGTGCCGCTGTAGCCGTCGTCAACGAATTCTCCGGCGATGGCAAGGTCGTGGGCCTGGGCGTATCGCCGAAGCTCGGCTAGCTGGCTCTCGATGGTCTGGTG
>DATLAK010000035.1 GCA_035527535.1 Armatimonadota bacterium | reverse complement strand
CCGACGACCTGTGCCAGTTGGAGGCACAAGTGCGACGCGGCATCCGGCGGGTGCGGCGCACAGACGACCTGGCTTTCGCTTTCCTCAAACACTCTGGACTCTATCCTGAACTATATAAGGTATTATGCGAGACTCAATAGGGAGGTCCACGAGCGTGAGCAGGCCCTGCCGGGAAACCGATAATCTGAATCGTCGGGCGCTCAATCCGCCCGGGCGATATGGTGCGGCTCGTATCCCTTATTGGGGTGCGGGCCGCTTTGCTTTGCCCGCGGCGCCGGGCGCTCACCGGACGTGAGAAGGGAGTTGCGATTATGGTGTGCTTCGGCGATGGGTGGGTGGGTAGGCCACCAGCGGATGAGTTGTCGGGGGGCCATCGAGGGCGTCGCGCGCGCGTCGGTTTGGTGCGCGCGCACAGCGAGGCTCCGGACGTGCGGGGTCTGACGCTGGTCGAGCTGCTCGTCGTAATCGTCATCATCGCCGTGCTCGCGGGGCTGATCATGTCGGCCTTGTGGGCGTCATCCTCCAAGGGCAGACAGGCCACGTGCATGTCGAACCTGCGTCAGATAGCGCAGGCTGTTCGCCTCTACGCCGAAGATTATGACGGCGTGCCACCTTTCAGACCCACGACGACTCCCTGTTGGCCCCCAGCTGATCTTCCACAGGATGATCCTCGCCCGCGGATGACGATCGAGGCGCTGGCGCCCTATGGCGCCCCGCCTGCTATATGGTTCTGCCCATCGGACCCCGACCGAGGGAAATACGTCATCCGTGACCAGGTGCAACACTGGCGGACCAGCTATTGTTACTTCGGCTGGGATGAGATTGTCGGTGTCAATATTGACCCGAGCGGCCATGTGGCGCCTCCCGATATTCTGAGCGTCAACGATTCGGCGGCCAAATATCATTACATCGTCGCTTGCGACGCACGCCATTACCGGCGGTTCTCGCCAAGGAAGGATGCGCCCCTCCTGCCGTCCTGGCATTCGGGTGGGTTCAATGTTGCCTTCATAGACGGCACAGTCAAGTGGATGCCCATGCAGCATGACATCACCGATGTGATCCCCAGCCCGTTTGTTAAACCCGACGAACACTGAGGCGGTGGAGTGATCGCCGCGAAGGGGCAGCCTATGCCCGGAACAGGGATTGCGGCCCCGAGGCTGATGCGAGCTGCAATAGGAGAACGGACTTATGAGTCTGGCCACGATTGACCAATCGCTGAAAGACCTGAGCCCCGAAGACCTGCGGACGCTGGCGCAGCGCTTCGCGGCGGAGCTCGCGCGGGTCCAACGGCCCAATATACGCAAGCTCGAGTTGTTCGTGACGGAGGACTGCAACCTGCGCTGCGACTATTGCTGGGTTCCCAAGAATCCGCGCTGCATGTCGTTGGACACCGCGAAGCGCGCGATAGATTTCGTCCTGGACGATTGCGGGCAAGCTGAGAAAGTCGCAGTGACCCTGTTTGGCGGAGAGCCGCTCCTGGAGTTCGACTTGGTCCGGCAGATAATGGGCTACGCTATGGAAAGGGCATCCGCGCTTGGGAAAAGGATCGGCTGGGCCATGACCACCAACGGGACGCTGCTCTCTCCGCGTGTGGTCGAGTTCTGTCTTCGGCGGGGGCTGAAGTTCCTGTTGAGCGTTGATGGGTGCCGTGAGTCGCACGACATACACCGCAAGTTTGCGGATGGGAAAGGGTCGTTCGACGAGATCGTCAAGTGGGTGCCCATGCTGAAACGAACGCAAGGTTGGCTTGGAGCGCGCATGACCCTCACCCCGACTAATGTGCACCTCCTGGCCCAGGGGGTCACCACGCTGGTCGAGCAGGGAGTCAACCAGTTCCTTATTGGAAGGGACTTAGCGAGCCCATGGACTGCGGGGGCGATTCATCTGCTTCAGGAGCAATGGGTGGCGGTCGGAGAAGCGTATCAGCGCCTGAGAGCGGCGCGCCGGCCGGTGCGGTTAACGGTTTTCGAGAAAGACTCCCGGCATGACGCGGACAAGTCCGACTGGTGGGGTTGCGAGGCTGGACGCGACAAGATCGCCGTAATGCCCTCCGGTGACATCTATCCGTGCTCCAGGTTCATTGATAAGGCTGGTATCCAGCGCACGTTCTGGCTTGGTCACGTGGATGTGGGATTGGTCGCTGAGCGTACACGCCAGCAACTGACCGACGACCGCGATGTGATCAGGTACAAGTGCATGAAGTGCGCGCACAGGAACACGTGCATGGGAGGATGTCCCGCCACCAACTACCTGTGCACGGGATCGCCATATATACCGCCCAAGATTGACTGCGAGATGCACACATTCTGGGAGAGGTTGAGGCATGAAAGGCCGGAATTCTGGGCTGCGAGCGAGATTCCATACGGGGCGGGCAAGGGCAATTCTGACGAGTGCGTGGGGGACGGGCGCCTTCCGCAGATTCGCCCCACTCGCTAGCGCTCGACGGGGTGCAAGGCGATGAGCCTGAAACTCGGAGCGGGATGGGCGTCAAGGAACCGGCCGCGCCGCCGCTGGTTGCCGCCGCTGTCCCGGCGCGCACGGATGGCAATCGCCGTCGCAGTGATAGTCATCGCGAGCGCGGCGCTGGTGGGGGGAGCATGGTGGGCGATTTCCTCGGTGTATCGCTCGCGGGAACTGCTCGCGGCGCGCACCAAGATCACGCCGGCAAGCATCCAACAATCCGTGGAATGGGGAGATCGCTGTGTTGTGCCGCTCGCGCGGCTGACGCACAGCCTGTCCCGGCGGGAACTGATGCGGATAGCGCTGAGCAAGCGCTATCGAATATCGTATTACGCATTGACACAATCGCAACGGGCGGACTTCATCGAGGCGTTCGCCATCAGTCGCTTGGCGGCTGCCGAGGCTGGGAGGAAATGGTCGCGCGAATGTGGGGACTGGCGGCCCGCGTATTTCTGCTTTGTGCCCCGGCTTCCGGGGATGCCCCGGGGGGTTGTAGCGAGGCTGGTCATCGTTTACACTGCTCCCAGCCTGCCCAGCGGAAAGGCGGTGTTTGGGGTTGACGTGTACTCGCCAGTCGAACGCCCCCTTTCCCGATCAGGGGCCGATCAATCCGGGCCGGAGCCGCCGTCGTAGGGCCGCACGAACTGACTATTGACCGGGGAGCGCTGATAGGGGTGCAAGTGGGTCATGTCCCGCATCGCCCCAGTTCTCTCACAGGCGAGGGCGCCTGTGCTCCATCCTCGCGCCTATCCCGCCTCCATGCGCCAGGCGGTGGCGCGGGGCGGGGGGAGGTTCTTCATCAGGTCGAGGTAATGCCCTGCGCCGATGGCGACGCAGGAGGTGGGGTCGTCGGCGACGCGCACCGGCACCTGGGTGTGGTGGGCGATGCGCTGGTCGAGGCCGCGCAGCAGCGCCCCGCCGCCGGCCAGCGTAATGCCGTGGTCAATGATGTCGGCGGCGAGCTCGGGCGGGGTGTTCTCGAGCAGCGCCTTGATGCGCTCGACGATGAGGACCACGACCTCGGACAGCGCCTCGCACACCTCGGTCGAGTTGATGACCACGGTCTTCGGCAGGCCCGTCACCAGGTCGCGACCGCGCGCCGCCATCTCCCGCTGCTCCTCCAGCGGCCAGGCCGAGCCGATGGCGATCTTGATCTCCTCCGCGGTGCGCTCGCCGATCATGAGGTTGTGCTCGCGCTTGAGGTGGCGCACCAGGATCTCGTCCATTTTCTCGCCGCCGACGCGCACGCAGTCGCTGACGACGATGCCGCCCAGCGAGACGACGGCGATGTCGGTGACCCCCCCGCCGATGGTCACCACCAGGCTGCCGGTGGCGCCCATGACCGGCAGCCCTGCGCCGATGGCGGCCGCGACCGAGCCCTCGAGCGGGAGGGCGCGCTTGGCGCCGGCGGCGGTGGCCGCCTCCAGCACCGCGCGGCGCTCCACGCTGGTCGCGTCGGAGGGCACCGCGAGCACCGCCACCGGTTTCATCAGCCGGCGTCCGCACACGCGCCGAAACAGGTGCTTGAGCATCTTGTGGGCGATGGTGAAATCCGCCACCACCCCATCGCGCAGCGGACGGCTGGCGATGACGCTGGCGGGAGTGCGCCCCAGCATCTGTCGCGCCTCCTCGCCCGCGGCCAGCACTGCCCCCGTGTCCTTGCTGACCGCGACCACGCACGGCTCGCGCAGCGCGATTCCGCGCCCCCGCACGTAGATGGCGACGTTGGAGGTGCCCAGGTCCACCCCCAGCTCGCAGTTCAGGCCCAGACCCCGCGCCAGGCTCAAGGCGGACACGGCGGCCTCCGCTGGTTGCGCCCGGTGATGGCGGCGCCGAGGGCGACCAGCTTGTGCTCGAGATGGGCGTAGCCGCGGTCAATGTGGTGGCACCCCACGACCTCGGTCACGCCCTCGGCCGCCAGGCCCGCCAGCATCACCGCCGCGCCGGCGCGGATGTTCATCGCCTGGACCACCGCTCCCGTCAGGCGCTCGACGCCGGTGATGATGGCGGTCTGATCTACGACCTTGATGTCGGCGCCCATGCGACGCAGCTCGTCCACGTGCGGCAGGCGTCCGTCGTAGATGGTCTCCTGCATCACGCTCGTGCCCTGGGCCAGGCACAGCATCGCCCCCATCTGCGGCTGCAGATCGGTGTGGAAGGAGGGGTGCGGGCCGGTGACGATGTCCACCGCGCGCGGGCGAGCGGGGCAACGCGCGCGCAGATTCTGCCCCTCGACCGTCACCTCCACCCCCGCCTCGCTCAGCTTGTCCAGGAAGCACTGGAGCTGCTCGGCGTCGAGCGGGCCGACGGTGACGTCGCCGCCGGTGATGACGCCCGCCAGCAGCAGCGTGCCGGCC
>DATLAK010000034.1 GCA_035527535.1 Armatimonadota bacterium | reverse complement strand
CCGCCAAGAGGCCGACCGCCGCCGCCGGGAGGGTCACGGCTGCGAACCTAGCCGGCGCGCGATTGGTGTGCCACAGCCGCTCGGACGCTTGCATCACCCCGGCGGCCCCGGCCGCGAGAATGAACACGCACAGCCCCGGCGCGAGGTGCCAGAAGGCGCCCTTGAGCGCGGGGTAGGGGAAGATGAACGCGGTTACGCCGATGGCCAGCGCCGAGTACGCCAGCCACGGCGACAGCAGGCGGCGCCGCGGATGCCGCAGCGCCGCCCATGCCGCGAATGGCAGCGCCAGCCCGCACATCACGGCCAGCAGTCGCACCTCGCGCCACGCCACATAGCCCTTCATCAACCCCTGCACCGTCTGGTTGAGGGCGAGATAGTCCTGCAGCGTCAGCGCGGACGCGCGGAGTTGGAAGATGTCATTGTACGTGGCCAGGAAAGCCGTCTTGCCCGCCGGCGCACCCAGCGGCCTCCCGAACGCCATCCAGTTGCGCAACCACCACGGCGCCGCAACCACCAGGAACGCGCCGACGTACCAGGCCAGCGCGCGCCAACTAGCGTCCTTGACCTTGCAGCGCCGGTTGGTCACGGTCCACAGCAGGGCGAAGGTTGCGGCCACCAGCGCGCCGTCGCTGCGCGCCAGGTAGGCGAGGCCGGCCAGCGCTCCCGCCGCGATCGTCCAGCCGCGATGCGGCAGCGCCGCCGCGCCCGATGCACCCAGGGCCGGCCTCGACCAGGTCCCTGCGCGGACGATCCCGGCACGATGAATCGCGTAGAGCCCCAGCGAGGTCAGCAGCGCGGCGATCATGAAGCAGTCGGGGCTCGCCGACAGCGCCACCAAGTGCGCGGACAGGCCCCACATCGCGGCCGCGAGGAGCGCGGCGCGGGTGCTGCCGAAAAGCTCTCTGGTCAGCCAGAAGACAAACGCCGCCAGCGCCGCCCCGGCGACGAGACCGGGCATGGAGGCGGCGACGAGCGAGGCTCCGCCGCCGAGCTTGAGCGCCCCCGCTTCGAGAATAGAGGTCAGGGGCATCCAGTAGTCGTTGCTGGGGGTGGGCAGGCGCGCGGGAATGCCGGCCAGGTAGTGCCACACGTAGGCGACGGTGAAGCCGCGCCCATCGGCAAGGTTGCGCGCGACGGCATAGTAGTAGGAGCCGTCAGCGGTAAGCAGCGGCGCCTTCAGCACGAGATAAGCGATGCGCGCACCCAGGGCGCCGAGGAAGATCCACAGCGCCAGCCGCAGGTCGCGCGCGCGCTCCGGTCGTGGGTCGTTGGTACGGGGCATCGCTCACCGGGGGAATCCCCTTCGCTTGTTCCACAACCCGCGGCGGATTGGCAATGTGCTGGTTCGACGCTGGGGCAACAAGGCGCGACCGGGGCATCGGGGTGCTGACACGCTGCCGGGCCGGACGCGAAGCTGCGCCGGGGCCGCTACGGTCAATGCGACCCCCTTTCCCGGGGTCGCCTATTCCAGGGGCTTGAGCTTCTGCAACTGTGCGCGCGACGGCAGCAGCTCCTTGATCTCCCTCTCGAGCTGCTTTTCCAGGCCCGGCTGGTAGCCGACATGGACCGCGTGCACGACGCCCTCGGGCGACACGATGTAGGTCGTGGGAATGGGGCGGATGCGGTACTTGCCGGCGATTGCGCCAGCCCGATCATTGACTATCGCGTAGGTGAGCCGGTGCTCGGTCGCGAACTCTCGCAGGTCGCGGTCGCCGCCGCTGTTGAGGGCGATCCCGGCCACTACTAATCCCCGATCCTTGTATTTCCGCCACAGCTTCTCCAACTCCGGCGCCTCGGCGCGGCACGGCGGGCACCACGTCGCCCAGAAATCGAGCAGCACCACTCGTCCGCGCAAGCCCTTGAGATCGAACTCCTTGCCCGCGATTGTGGTCGCCTTGAACTGCGCCGCCTTGGTGTCGCGTGGGAGTCCCGCGGAACCTGCCGTTACCCACAGAATCGCGATCGCGGCAACCGCCGCGACCACCGCGACCGCCGCGCCCGCCGCGATCACCTTCCGCCCGGTCTTCATGGTTCGTATCTTTCCTGCGCCCGCTCCGGCTCGCCTAGAGGCCGCCGAGCCGGCTAATGCGCATAGTGACCTGGTCGAAGCCGCCGGTCATGATGAGCACGCCGACGACGATTAGCAGCACTCCGGTGCCGACCTCGATGGCGCGCGCCCAGCGCTTGACCCGATTGGACAGCGCCAGAAACCAGTTGACGGCCACCCCCGCGGCGATGAACGGCAGCCCCAGCCCTAACGAATAGACCCCCAGCAGCGCGACCCCGGACGCCACACTTTCCCGGGTGCCCGCCAGCGCCAGGATCGAAGCCAGGATTGGACCCACGCAGGGCGTCCAGCCGAAGGCGAAGGCCAGGCCGACCACAAACGCGCCAGCCAGCCCGACCGGCTTGCCGGTCACCTGCACGCGCCGCTCGCGGTAGAGGGCCTTGATGGGGACCAGTCCGGTCAGATGCAGGCCGAAGAGAATGACGAGGCCGCCCGCAATCTTGGCGAGGATCGGCAGGTGCGCTCCCAGGAAGCCGCCGAGGGCCGTGGCCGAGGCCCCGAGGGCGACGAATACGGTCGAGAACCCGAGCACGAACGCTACCGCGCGCACCGTCACCGCTCGCGCCAGCACCGCGTCGCGCCGCCGCGCGACAACGTCCTCCAGGCTCGCGCCCGAGATGAACGACAGGTACGCGGGGACCAGCGGCAGCACGCACGGCGATGCAAACGAAGCCACCCCCGCACCGAGCGCCGCCAGATATGTCACGTCATTCATGATGTCGGAATACGTTCACCGCCGGGCCGTCTCCGGCGGCCCGATCCTTAACTACGTTACTGTTTTCCCCTCTCGCGCCCCGGCTACACCTGCCCCCTGTGCCCGCGCGCCCCGTGGTTTCCTCAGACAAACGTGTTGAAGACCTCGTGATGGCGGCGCAGGGAACCGTCGGCCTCGATGAAGGCCATGTAACCGGCCCCGCTGATGGGGCCGTACTGCTCGCGGTGGCAGTCCGCGACCAGGCTGTGATTCAGGACATGCGCCACGAACCCCAATCCCGCCGCCGACAGCGCGGTAAGTTCCCGCGTGACTATCGCCGCCCGCTCCGCATCGTCCACCGCCCCCCAGCAGCACTCGGTCACCAGTATGGGCTTGCCCACCCCGCGCGCTACTGCCACCGACGCCTCCACGAACGCCTGGTCGCCGTAGGGATGAATCGTCACTACGTCGCTGATGGGCTCCACTGCCTGCAACTGCTGATTATCGGGGGGCACGCCGACGGAGATCGGCGCCTGCGCCCCCAGCTCTTTGCAGGTGACGTACTGCGATTCCAGCCAGCGCAGAATCTCGTCGCTGTAGCCGCTGTTGAAGGGCTCGTTGCAGAGATCCCATATCAAGATGCGGTCGTCGGCGGCGTGGGCGCCGACGACGCTCTCGACGTAGGTGAGGAAGGGATTCGCGGGTATCGTCCGGGCGCCCTCGTCGCTCCAGTGGCGGATGGCTTCCAGGGAGATGCCGCCGAAGTCGGGCACGCTGTGCCAGTTATTGAACAGCGTCGGGATCACCTTGAGCGCGTGCTGATCGGCGATCGCCAGCGCGGTTGCGAAGTGGTCCGCCACCCTCGCCGGTTCCACCATGAAGGCGTCGAACGACAACCACAGGCGGACGGTGTTCATGCCGGGGAAGTGCTGCTTGCCCCGCCCCAGCTCGCGGTCAATCGTGTCCGGCTGGAAATGCCGCCAGATGCCGTGGCCGCTGAAGTCGTAGCTGGGCTGATAGTTGAAGCCGCGGACGTGTGAGTACGGGTTGACGTGTTCTTCCAACGTTTAGCCTCCTTCTCGATGCTCATGCAAGCGTTCGATGCCGGCCTGGCAGTACCCCAGGGGGAACCACGAGCAGTCGGCGCAGATCTCGGCCAGCCGCTGCGGGCCGATCCGCGCGCGCACCTGCCGCACCCACCACGGCCACGGCTTCACCGTGCCCGGCTCGATCTCCAGTGCGGCGACCACCGCGCGATCGCGATCGGTGCCGCCCGGCCGACTGCACTCAGCGCGGGTGGCCAGATGCGGGCACGCCCGGCAGATCGTGTCGGGGCCGACATGCATCCGCACCATGGGTGAGTCCTGCTCCAGGCGCTGCTTGATGCGGCGCATGTTGGCGGCGAACTCGTTCGAGTAGCCCAGCCCCCGGAACCCGTGCAGCCACAGCAGGTGATGCGCGCGCAGGTGCAGCGGCCGAGGTCGCTGGGCGCGTTCGTCTTTGTTCGGCGCGCCGGCGGGCATGACGCAGGAGAGCTTCTCCGTTGCCATCGGCGCTCCCTGCGTCGCCCACCACGCGAGCGCGAGCGAGTGTTTCTCTTGACAGCGCTTTGTCGAGCATAGTATTCTTCCGTCACATACGCGCAGAATAGAAGCTGACTGCCGGGGCCTCTGAGTGGGTGATCAGGGGATCAGGTGACCGCAGGCTCGCAATCCGGGTCTTGTACGGGCAAGGCATGCCTTGCCCCTGCTGTTCACCTGTTCCAATGCTCGCCTGCTCGAGCCCGAATCATGCCCCAAATGATTCGGGCTAGGCCCCCGAACTGTCTCAGGAGGCCCACCATGGACGTCGCTGACATCATCCGCAAGATCGAGGAGGCGCCTGCGCCGACGGTGCGCAAGGCTGCCATCGCCTATTCGGGCGGGCTCGATTCGTCGCTCGGCGTCGAGCTGCTGCGCCGCAAATACCGCGCGCGGGAGATCGTCCCCATCACCGTGGACGTCGGCCAGGGCGAGGAGGAGGTGCGCGTCGGCGAGGAGAAGGCGAAGGCGCTCCAGGTCGAGCCCATCCTGATTGACGCGCGCCAGGAGTTCACCGAGGAATGGTTGAGCAAGGCCATCCGCGCCAACTCCGACTACAACGGCTACCCGGTCTCGACCTCGATGACGCGGCAGTTGGTGGCGCGCATCGTCGCGGTCGAGGCGCGGGCGCGCGGCTGCGACGCGATCCTGGAGGGCTCGACCGGCAAGGGCAACGACCAGTATCGCATGCACAACGTCTTCAAGCTGTTCGCGCCGGAGCTGGAGGTGCTGGTGCCGGTGCGCGATTTCGACCTGACCCGCGCGGAAGAGGAAGTCCTGTGCCGCGAGTGGGGGGTGCCGGTGACGGAGACCATCACCGGCGGCGACGACAAGACGATGTGGTGCCGCTCCATCGCCTCGGGGGCGATTGATCTCAACCAGGAGCTGCCGCGCGACATCTGGTTGTGGTACGTGCCGCCGGAGTTCGCCCCCGACCAGCCGGGCGAAGTCGAGATCGCATTCCGCGAGGGGTTGCCGGTAGCGCTGGATGGCGAGGAGATGGCGTTGGGTGACCTGATTCCGCGGTTGAACGAGCTCGGCGGCCGCCACGGCGTGGGCAAGATTGATATGTTCGAGGACGGCATCATGGACCTCAAGAGCCGCGAGATCTATGAGGCGCCCGCCGCCCACATCATCCTCAAGCTGCACCGCGACCTCGAGCAGCAGTGCCTGACCAAGGAGGAGATTCAGTTTAAGAAGGTCATTGACGCCAAGTGGGCCTATATGACCTACCACGGCGAGTGGTATCACCCGCTCAAGGCCGAGCTCGACGCCTTCATCGCCGCCAGCCAGGGGGTGGTCAACGGGTCGTTCCGCGTGCGGCTATACAAGGGCAACATTGACATCGTGACGCGGGAATCGGCGACCTCGCTGTTCTCGCCGGAGATCCGCTCGATCAAGGCGCGGGGGTTCGACCAGCGCTGGTGCGCCAACGCGGCGAAGGTGCGCGGCCTGCCGTTTGAGATTCTGGCGAAGCGGCAGAAACTGATGGAATCGTAGGGGCGCGATTCATCGCGCCCAAGCAACGGGGGCACGCCGTGACCAGCCAAGTAAGTGTGCCGGACTATCGGCACTTCGTCAATCGCCTTGCGGATGAATTGGTGGCTAACGGCGCCGTCGTCAGCGCACCAGTCGAGGCGGCGTTCCGCAAGGTGCCGCGGCATCTCTTCATTGATCGCGCCAAGGCGTGGTTCGACGAAGGGAAGGAATGGCGCGGGGTGGTCTGCGACCATCAGCACCCCGACCCTCAAGTTCTTGACCGGATATACCGTAACGACGTGATACAGATATCCGATTCCGCCACGTCGTCCGAGCCCGGCTGCATGGCCTGGATGCTGGAGGACCTCGGCCTGCGACCGCGCATGAAGGTGCTGGAGGTCGGGACCGGGAGCGGGTACAACGCGGCGCTGCTGGCCGAGATCGTAGGCGACCCTTCGCTCGTTTACTCGGTCGAGGTGGACGAGCAACTCGCGCGCTCGGCGAAGCGTCATCTCGAAGAGGCGGGCTACCACGACGCGACGGTCGTGACCGGCGACGGCGCGAAGGGCTATGTCCCCGGAGCGCCTTACGACGCAATCATCGTCACCTGCGGGTGCAATGACCTGGCGCCGGCCTGGGTGGAGCAAGTCACGAAGGACGGTACCGTCCTGTTCCCGCTTCACTTTGCGCCCGCCGGTGACCCCACGTTGCTCGTACGGCGCACGGAAGGCGAGTTGCGCGGGCACTTCACGCGTCTGATCTACTTCGTGAATTGCACAAGCGAGCTGTTGCCGCCGCCGACGCTGCCGCGCATCATGGACATGGCGGAAGCGCTTGCCCTAAGTCCTGAGCAAGCGCAGTTGGGTTTTCGCCTGCCGGTCTCGGTTGAGGGACGCGATCACGGATATTCGTTTGTCATGTTCATGCTGGCCAACTTGACCCCCGATGAGCACCTGGTAGCACATCACGGCATGGCGACAGGGATCGCCGATACCGCGGCGCGCCAGGCTTGTGCGCTGACTGCCGAACACGCCCTCACGGCGGTTGGGGGGAGGCAGGTATTGGAACGCTTTCGGGCGATTGCGCGGCGCTGGGAGGAACTCGGCTGTCCGCGGTTGCAGGAATACGCGATCACGGTGCGCGCGGCTGGTATGGCAACTGACGGCGAGTCTCGCGTGGGCGTCTTCACACGCCGATACCACGACTATCTTCTCACGTTGGACGAAGTGGCACCGACGGATGAAGGACAAGTGTGATGCAGGTGATTGACCCCGATAGCATCCAACCGCAGGCGATGGAGATGGAGGGCGCGCAGGGTGTGACCATGCGCGTGCTCATCGGCCCGGAGCAGCGCGCGCCGACGTTCATCATGCGCATGTTCGAGGTCGCGCCCGGCGGTAACACGCCGATGCATTCCCACGACTGGGAGCACGAGGTCTTCATCCTCGACGGCGAGGGCGAGCTCGCCGCGCCCGACAGCCGCCTGCCCCTGCGCCCCGGGGTCGCCGCGATGGTCGCGCCCGGCGAAACCCACCAGTTCGTCAATACGGGCGAGAGCACTCTACGGTTCCTGTGTGTGATTCCTGTCCAGACCCGGCCCTGATGACTCGCAGTCCCTTGGGGAGGACGACCCATGATCGTTGACCAACTGAAGAACTGGCGGCGTTATAGCACCCTGGAGGAGTTGCGGCCGGCGTTCGAGTTCCTGGAACTGCACGCCGAGACCCTGCTGCCCGAGCGCCGCACCGAGATAGAGGGCGACCGGCTCTTCGCCTTGCCGCAGAGCTATGTCCCCAAGCCGGTCGCGGGCGCCCGCTTCGAGGCCCACCGGCGCTATGCCGATGTGCAATACGTTGCCGCCGGCGCGGAGATGATCGGCTGGGCGCCGGTCGAGGCGCTGGAGGTGGAGACGCCCTACGACGCCGACCAAGACATCGCGGTCTACGCCCAACCCGCCCGCTACACGCCGATCGCACTGTCGGCCGGTTGCTTCGCGGTGTTCTATCCCGAGGATGCCCACATGCCGGGCTGCCGGCTCGACTCCGATGACCCGGTTCGCAAGATCGTGGTCAAGGTGGCGCTCCTGCCGTGAGGTAATCGGGGCGCGCCCAATGGGGCGGCCTACCCGCAGCGGAACTCCCTCTCAAACCGCGCGGCGCAGTCCGCGGCACTGCCGGGCATGAGGTAGAGTACGCCCTCCGAGACCGCGGTCTGCCCCGGCTCGATGGCGTCGAAGTTCGGCCCGGCGTGGAGGCAGGAAATGCACGGGTGGCAGTTGCCGCCGATCCCGCGCGCCGTGTCGAAGGCGTGGCCGGCCGCCCAGCGCCCGTCCTTGCTGGCGAGGCCGATGAACGGATAATCAGGCTCGGGGTTATGGATGAACTGCGGGGAGGGGGCCGTTCCGTAGAACCAGACGTAATTCTCGTTGTTCGCAAAGGGCGGCTTGACGAAAACGATCTCACCCCCCGCGACATAGAAGTAGCGCTCGAGGGCCGAGTCGGCGAAGGAGGGCGCGGCCGCGAACTGGATGCAGACCCCAGCCGGCCCCGCCGGCAGCTCGGCGGACCCCACGTTGGTCACCGCCAACCGCAGGCCGACCCCGTCCTCGATCGGATAGACCTCCCCGCGCAGACGAAAACGGTCCGGCATCTCGAACGTCGTTACCAGCGTGTCGCCCTCGGTGTGGAAGCGGCGGTCCTCGGTGCGGGCAAGCAGGAACGAGCCGCCATAGGACTCGGGCAGCCACATGTGGATGAAGTTGCGCGTGTCCGTGTAGTAGTCGAGCTGGATGAGGTGGGAGGCGCGGATCGGCGCCTCGCCGAAGAGCGGCGGTCTGAATGGTCTCATGGTGTGTCGCTATCTCCTGGACATGCCAGCCATCTGAAACTACATGTGGCACGCTCGCCCCGCCTGACGACCGGCGGGCGAGCCTCGGGCGTGATCCGAGCGCGCCCACAGTGTCTGCGGCGGAGGATGCTCACGCCGCCTCCTTGTCGTTGGGCAGGTAGGGGCACTTGATAAAGATGACGCGGGTGTCCGCGGCGGTGTCGTTGATGATGTCGTGGGCCTCGCCGGGTTCGAGGCGGAAGACATCGCCGCGCCTCACGCGGTGCGCTTGCCCGTCCACGATCATCAGCGGTTCCCCGGAGACGAAGTAGAAGGTCTCCTCGACCTCGCTGTGGCGGTGGGCGCCGAGACTCTGGCCGGGATGGAAGACGATGATCCCCCATTCGTGGCGCGGCCCCCGCATGACGTACTTGGGGCCGCTGTCGCCGTGCCTGAACTCGCACTCTGTCTCATTGACGCGTTGCATGGGTGACCCTCCTCGGAGTTCTCAGGCGCAGGTCCCGTAGTAGAGGGAACCGAAGGCGGCGGAGACCGCCGCAACGATGACGGCGATCACGCCCGTGGTGCCCACGGTCAACGGGCCGATCGTGATCGAGATCCCGCCGACGGCGAACACGGCCACGGCGAACGCCGCCAAGGCAAGGGCCAACCCCGCCAGGCTCAGCGCCTCCAGCCGTCGCGGGATGAGCGTCGCGGGCGCCATGAGCGAACGGGCGGCGGCCTGGCTGACTATCGCCGCGGTCATGGTCGGCGGCGGCTGAACCGTGGGTTCGGCCGCCAGGGCGCGATCGAGGGCGCGCAGCGCCTCGAACTCGAGGCCGCAGGCGGCGCAGGCGCTCAGATGCTGACGGAGGGCCGCGGCCTCCTTCTCGGCGAGGGCTCCGTCTACCAGGGGCTGAAGCTTCTGGCGGACGCGCCGGCATCTCATGGTGTGGGTCCCTCCGGCACTTCGCCAAGCAGATCGCGCAGCAGCTTGCGCGCGCGGTAGAGTCGCGTCTTGAACGTCAGCACCGGCACTCCGGCCAGACGGGCGCCCTCGCGGCAGGAACGACCCTCCAGGTAGAAGGCGACCACCGCCAGCCGGTACTTGGGCGGCAGCTTGGCTATCGCCGCGCGCGTCTCCCCGACGATGTCGAGGCTCGACGGATTCCCAGCGCATGCGCTTCCCTCAGCGATCACCGCCGGATCGGTTAGCGTCTCCGCGCGCTGCGCCGACCGCAGCCGCATCAGGCACAGGTTGGCCGCGATGCGCCCGAGCCACGAGGCGAAGGCGCGCTCATTCTTGAGCCGCGGCAGAGCTCCGAACGCCTTGAGAAACGCTTCCTGGGTCACGTCCTCGGCGTCTTGGGGATGTCGCAGCATGCGATAGGCCAGGTTGTAGACGCGCCCTTGGTGGCGCCGAACGATCTCGTCAAAGGCCGACCGATCGCCGTTGCGTGCCCGCTGGATGGCAACCGCATCGGCGCGGTGATCCTCGGCGCGGCCGGTCATCATCAGCCACGACGGCGCGCACGTCGCCTCCGCGTTCATTCTCTCGCCCTCGAGCGGTCAGAGGCTCCCAGCCTGCCACCGCCGTGCCCGGCGCCTACTCGGCGCGACCAGATCGCGTACGCGACGATGACAATCAGCCCGAAGACCGCAATGAACGCACCTACGAAGCCGATCATCCATGTTTCGTCAGGCGCGCCGATCCATCTTCCGAACCGGGATGACAGGGAGAACAGCAATACGCCGAGCACCAGGAGCTTCGCCCCCTGGAGCAGACCCGCGCGGGTTGCCCACCGCTCCCTCCACTGGATGACAGTGGACGGGTCTACTCCCCTCTCCAACAGCGCTGCCGCATCCCTGTAGCTCATGTAGCGCGCCCACGCGAAATAGCCGAACACCGCCACCGCGATCAACCCGACACCGACCGTCTCCATCATATCCCTCCGCACGACACGACTTCCGATGGTTATGATGCAGTCCGCCGGCGAAATGGATTCACGCGGCGTGTAGCGCCGCGCGCCCGGCTATGCCCGCAACCGCACGACGTACTTCTCGATCATGTGGTGCGGGTGGTAGGACTCCTTGGCCTTGCGCAGGCCCTGGACGCCGAGGTCCTGCTGACGGTTGACGTAGGCGAAATCATGCCCCTGGTGCTCGAGGAACTGCTGATTGATGACCTGGTAGAGGCCGTGGAAGGCGGCGTTCGCCTTCTCGATGTGGATGGTCACGGTGTCGGCGTTGAGCGGCTCGCCGAGGGTGAAGGCTTCGACCTTTCCGCCGACGAGAATGCAGCCCCCGAGCGCGGACAGGCGGTCGAGGTTGTGCAGGGCTTCCTTGACCGCGCGCGATTCGGCATGCAGCGTGGCTGAGAGATCGCAGTGCTTCTCATCACACCACAGGTCCTGCAGCTCCTCGCACGCGGGCGCGAGGTCGGGCGTGAGGGGGCGATACTCCCACTGCGTGTGCTCGGCCTGGAACTGGGCGATGTGGTTGCGCTTGCGGTGGTACTTGTCGCCGGCCAGCTCGACCAGGTCGCGCACGGAATAGACGTAGTCCCAGTTGTCGCGATCCGGCTCGACCGAGAAGCGCTCGCCGGTGACGCCCAGGCGTTCGAGTTGTGCGGTCGAGACGCGCGCCAGCTTGGGGTCGTGGCCGTGGTCGCGCAGGTGCGCCAGGGCGCGTTCTACGATCGTCGGGGCCCCGGATGGTGTCATTCCGAGCTCCGGCGAGGAATCCCCTACCTCCCGCGCAACCCCGACTGGAGATTCCTCGGTCGCTGCACTCCCTCGGAATGACATCCTTTCAACCATTAGCGGCGGCAGCAGGAACGATTCCTCCGGATCGGCGCGCCAGGCGAAGATGCACAGCGCGCCCTCCACCCGGCTCAACCGCAGGCCGTATGCGTGACGCCAGATGAAGAGGTTGGTGAAGGTCAGCTCCGAGGTGTCGGGCGGCTCGCGCGCCAAGGCCGCCTCCACGACCTCACGATCATCCAGCGTCAGCTCGCGCATGTGGGGCAGTTCGAGGAGGCAATCCATGGTGTTGAACCACCAAGGCACAAAGACACAAAGATCGGATTTGAGATGTCAGAATTGGGATCCCCGTTCCCTTGGTGACTTCGTGTCTTTGTGGTTCATTCATCCGTTCTCCGTGTTCTGTGCGCTCTGTGGTTAGTCTTCGGCCGTTTTCTCCACCGCCTGTGACAGGGACTTCAGGTCGCGCGGCCCATCATACCGCGCGCCGTTGAAGAACAGCGTCGGCGTGCCGTTGACGCCGCTGCGCAGCCCCTGGCGCCTGTGCTCCTGGATTTTGCGCGCCAGGCGCGGGTCATCCAGGTCCTCCTGGAAGCGCTCCCGGTCGAGGCCGAGGTCTCGCGCATGGCGCCGCAGGTCGGCGGGATCGAGTTGCCCCGGATCCCCAAACAGCCGCGCGTGCATCTCCCAGAACTTGCCCTGCCGCCCCGCGGCCTCCGCGGCCAGGGCCGCGGCCGCGGCGCGGGGGTGAGCGCTCGTCACCGGGAAGTGCCGCACAACGAAGCGCAGCCGGTCGGCGTGCGCGCGCAGCAGCTCCTCGAGCACCGGGTACGCCGCCTGGCAGTGGGGGCACTCGTAGTCCGCGTACTCGACCAGCGTCACCGGCGCGTCGGCGGGGCCGCGCGACCAATCGTCATCCGAGACTGCCACGCGCAGACGATGGGTTTGGTCTTCCTTCGGTGGCACAGGATTGCATCCTGTGGCTTCTCGCAGGTTAGAAACCTGCGCCACCCCAGACATGAACCTGCCGGTCATGTCCCACCCGCGCTCATCTGCTCCAGGGCGTCGAGCAGGCGATCAGCCCCCGGGTTCTCCGCGACGGGCGAGACGTAGCTGTAGCGAATGACGCCCCGGGGGTCTATGATGAACAGCGCGCGCTCGGCGATGCCGTCGTCGCGCATGACCCCGAACTTCTCCGCCACCGCTCCCTTGGGGTGGAAATCCGCCAGCAGCGGGAAAGCTATCCCTTTGGCCTGCGCGAACGCATCCGCCGACCACACGTTGTCCACCGAGATGGCGATGACCTGGGCGTTGAGACGCGCGAACTCGTCGCGCGCCTCCTGGAACAGGCTCAGCTCGTCGCCGCATACCGGGCTGAACGCCGCCGGGTAGAACGCGATCACGACGTGCTTGCCCTGCTTCAGCAGCTCCGACAGGCGAACCGTAGTATCGCCGGTGGCCTTGAGCTCGAAATCCGGGGCCCTGGCTCCCACTTGCAACGCCGACATGGGTCACCTCCTCGGTATCCACACATGGCGATTTGTAGGGGCGCCGGGCGAGACGCCCGGCCTACCGATCCCGACCTATACAGGAGCGCACCGCGGCGACAACTTCCTGCTTACCCGCCATGACGCAGGCCTCCAGCGGCTCCGCGAAGGGTACCGGCGCGAAGCGCGAACCCACGCGCACCGGGGGCGCCTTGAGATCGCCCCACGCGCGCTCGGTCAGTTGCGCCACCACCTCGGCCCCGAATCCGCCGTAGGTCACCGCCTCGTGCGCCACCACCAGCCGCCCCGTCTTGCGTACCGAGTCCACGACGGTTTCGAAGTCCGCCGGCAGCAGGGTGCGCAGGTCTATGACCTCCGCCTCGATCCCCTCCCCTGCCAGCTCCTGGGCGGCCTCGAAACACGCGCCCGCCATCGCCGACCACGAGACGAGCGTCACGTCCGTGCCCTCACGCATGACCCTGGCCACACCGATGGGCTCGAGCGTCTCCTGCGCGGGGATGGGGCCGGTGGTCTGGTAGAGGGCCTTGTGCTCGATCACCACCACCGGGTTGGGGTCGCGGATAGCGGACTTGAGCAGCCCGCGCGCATCGGCGCAAGTGCCGGGCATGACGACCTTGAGGCCGGGGATATGGGTGACCCAGGCCTCCAGGGATTGCGAATGCTGGGCGGCATATCCATGCCCGCCGGCGGAGGTGCGAATGACCACCGGGATGCTCAGTTGCCCCGCGCTCATGTAGCGCAGCTTGGCCGCCTGGTTGGCGATGGCATCGAGGGCGATGGAGAGGAAATCGCAGTACATGATCTCCGCCACCGGGCGCAGGCCGCCGATGGCGGCGCCCACCGCCATACCGGCGATCGCCGCCTCGGAGATCGGCGTGTCCAGCACGCGCTTGTCGCCGAACTCGCGCAGCAGGCCGCGGGTCGCCCCATAGACGCCGCCATAGACTGCGATGTCCTCGCCCATCAGAAAGACCCGCTCGTCGCGCTGCATCTCCTCGCGCAGGGCGGTGCGCACCGCCAGCGCGTAGGCGACCTCGCGCATACGGGTCTGCTCCGGGGCGGAGACGTCAGCCTTCGGGGGCATAGACGTCCTCCAGCGCCGACTCCGGCGGCGGCGGCGGGCTGAGCTTGGCCGTTTCCGCCGCCTGCTCGATCTCGCGGTGCACGCGATCACGCAGCGCCACGAGCTGCTGCATGTCCACCGCGCAGTCGTCGGTGAGCTGGCGCTCGGCGAGGTGGACGGGGTCGTGCTCGCGGAACTCGTCGCGCGCCTCGTCGGGCGGGCGGTAGCGCAGAGTGTCGCTGGTATAGTGGCCGACGAAGCGATAGGTGTTGGCCACCAGCAGCACCGGCTGCTGGTGGCTGCGGCAGACCTCGGCGGCGCGCTGGGCCGCCTCGAATACCTCCCCGACCCGCATACCGTCCACGGTCTCGTGCCAGATGCCGTAGGCGGCGGCGCGGTCGGCAAGGTCGGTGACGGCGCTGGCGCGCTCCACCGAGACCGAAATGGCGTAGCGGTTGTTCTCGCAGATGAGGAACAGCGGCAGCTTCCACAGGGCCGCCAGGTTGGCGGATTCGTGGAAGGCGCCGGTGTTGATGGCGCCGTCGCCGAAGAAGACGGCGGTCAGGCGCCCGTTGCCCAGGTACTTGGCGGCGAAGGCGAGGCCGGCGCCGATGGGGAGGTTGGCGCCGACCACCGGGTTGCAGCCGACGAAGTCGGTTTCCATGTCGGCCAGGTGCATGGAGCCGCCCTTGCCGCGGCACACGCCGTCGCGGCGGCCCAGGATCTCGGCGTAGATGCGCGCCGGATCGGAGCCCCGCAGCAGGCAGTGGCCGTGACCGCGGTGGGTGCTGAGCACGTAGTCCGGTGGCTGCAGGGCGCGAATGACGCCGACGCCGACCGCCTCCTGGCCGATGTAGAGGTGGGTGAGCCCGCGGATGAGGCCGGAGGGGAAAAGCTCATCGTTGATCTTCTCCTCGAAGAACCGCACGCGCAGCAGGTCCTCGTAGAGCGCCAGGAGCTGCTCGGTGGACGGCCGCGCCATGCTACTCCCCTTCCTCGCCGGCCCAGTCCTCGAGGCGGGGCATGAGCGCGGCCAGGAACTCCGCGCCGACCGCGCCGTCCACGACGCGGTGATCCACGGTCAGCGTCAGCCACACCGTCGAGCGCGCCGCCACCTCATCGCCCACCACCAGCGGACGCTTGGCGATGGGGCCGATGGCCAGGATCCCGGTCTGCGGGGGGCTGATGATGGCGGCGAAGGCCTCGATGCGCTTGGGGCCGACGTTGGAGATGGTGAACCCGCCCCACTGCTGGTAGCTCGCCCGCAGCCGACCGCCGCGGGCGAGCTCACTAAGCTCGTGCGCCTCCTCGCTGATCTGGCGCAGGGGTTTGCGGTTGGCGTCGAACAGCGTCGGCAGCAGCACCCCCTGGTCGGTTTGCACCGCGAAGCCCAGGTGCACCGGCTTGAACCGCTTGACCCCCTCCTCCGCGTACCACGCGTTGAGCATAGGGAACTCGGGCAGCAGGCGCGCCACGATGTAGATGAACAGGTCGTTAAAGGTCGGCGCCCATCCGTCACCCGCTCGCTTGAGCCGCTGGCGATAGGCCACCAGCGCGCTCGCATCGGCGTGGGCGAAGAGGTCGAAATGCGGGATCTCCCGCCGGCTCTTGCCCACGCGCTCGCCGATGGCGACGCGCGTCGTGGTGTGGGGTATCAGCTCGAACTCTGGCGCCTGCTTGGGAACATCCATTTTGGGTTGCAGTTACCTCCTCGCAGTATTTTCGCAGGCGCCAGGACCGGTGTCTGCCGATCGGCGCGAATGCGAGCCGTCACGTCATTCTGAGGGAGCCTGGCGACCGAAGACTTGTCCGCCCGTGGCGGAATCCCCTATCGGAGTTGCGCAGGAGGTAGGGGATTCTTCGCCTGCGGCTCAGAATGACATCTGAGCGACCATCCGCGTCCATGCGCTGCCGGCGCTGCGCCCGGTTATCGCCCGCGGGCCTGCGCCAGACGCCGGGCCACGTCGTCCCAGTTGACGAGGTGCTCCATGAACGCCTGGGTCCACTGCGGTCGCTTGTTCTGGTACTTCAGGTAGTAGGCGTGCTCCCACACGTCGAGCGCGAGCAAGGGCGTAACCCCCCATTGGGTCAGGTTCTCATGCTTCTCCGCCTGCAGCACCACCAGCGCGTCATCCGCTTGGCGATGGGCGAGAATGCCCCAGCCCGAGCCCGCCACCGCGTTGGTCGCCGCCAGGAATAGGTCCTTGAACCCCTGGAAGCCGCCGAACTGCTGCTTGATCGCCGCCGCCAGCTCGCCCGCCGGTTCACCCCCTCCGCCCGGCTTCATGTTGCTCCAGAACAGCGAATGCAGGATATGCCCCGAACCGTGAAACGCCAGCTCCGCGCACACCGCCTTGGCGGCGCCGAAATCGTTCGCCTTCAGCATCGCCGCGACCTTCTCCTCGGCCGCGTTGAGGCCCTTGACATAGCCCGCGTGATGAAGGTCGTGATGCAGCTGCAGCGTCTGCTCGTCATAGTGCGGCTCCAGCGCGTCGTAGGAATACGGGAGATCCGGCAGTGTGTGCTCGCCCGTCATGTGCCCATTTCCTCCTTGCATGGGTAGAGCGCGGCGGTGCCTCGCCGCGCGGATTGTGCGCCAGCTTGTCGGGCGCGCCGTCGTTGGCGGTGGCCGCGTGGCGTGGATGCGGCAGGTTTCGTCCACAATCGCCATCTCCGGGCCCGGTCTCCCGCGTGGTTCGCGTCCGCTCCGGCGTGTTCCTGTCGCAATCGTCGCTCATGCTCGGCGGCGCGCAGGAGCAAGCGCCTGGCGACGCGAGGCATCAAGCCGCCTCGGCGGTTGCGACGCCCGTGTCCGCCGCCTCTACCGCCAACCCGAGCGCGAGCGCGGGCGATTACCCCGCCGCCGGCCCTGGTCGCTCCGAGTAGGTTGAATACGCCGCCGCCCGCGGGTCGCTGGCCACAGCGCCGAACTCCTCGATACACCGCGAGCAGTGGTCCTCGCCCCCGCGCGACGCGCAGCGCAAGGCCTGCGTCAAGCTCACATCGTGTGCCATGCCCTCAGCCGGCCTTCGGCCGGCATCAGCGGTCCTTCCCGAGGTCATCCCTGCGACTCCTTTGACTGACTCGTTGCTGCCGTCGGCGGCCACGCGTCGCGGAGCAGTCTCGTCCGCAGACCCGCGACCACTGCGGCCGCCCGATTGGCTCGCGACTGGCCGCTACCAGCGTAGCAGGAACCACGGCGGTTGTGAACCGTAGTCTGTTGCCGCCGCGCAACACCCATGACCAGGCCGGTGACGAGAACGTTCTACGCCTGCGGTAGCTGCGTGGGCGCCGCGCGACAGCGTCATGCAGGAGACGCCCGCGCCATGCCGGAAACAGCGAGCCAATGGGCCCTGGGCGGCTGTCATCGGCGGCCTATTCGCGCCCGACCATCGTGCGAACGAGGACGAGCCAGTGAGCGAAAACGCCGAGACGATGCACGACGTCGTCATCATCGGCGCGGGCCCGGCCGGGGGCACGGCCGCCATCTACGCGGCGCGCGCGCGGCTGAAGACCCTGCTGATAGACAAGGCCAAGCTCGGCGGATCGCTGGCGGTCGCCCCGAAGATTGCCAACTTCCCGTCGGTGACGACGCCGGTGTCGGGCGCGGAGCTGGCGCGGACCATCAAACAGCAGGCGCTCGATTTCGGCGCGGAGTACCTGCAGGCGCCGGTGCTCGGGGTGGATCTCAGCCAGGATACGAAACGGGTATTCACCGGCGAGGGGGTGCTCCTGGGCAAGGCCGTCATCATCGCCACCGGAGCGATGGGGCGCGGAGATCGTGTTCCGGGCGAGGAGCAGCGGGTAGGGCGCGGGGTCAGCTACTGCGCGACCTGCGACGGCGCTTTCTACGACGGTCAGGTAGTGGCGGTGGTGGGCAATAGCGAGGAGGCGGTGGATGACGCGCTGCTGCTGACCAAGTTCGCGGCCAAGGTGCACTTGGTGGCGCCGCCGCCCAAGCTGTGGGTGAGCGATGAGGTGCGCCAAGCGTTGGCGGCGGATCCCAAGATCGAGATGCTGGCGGATACCAAGCTCGTCGAGATCCGCGGGGACGCCCAGGTGCGCGAGATCGTGGTCGGCGCGCCCGAAGGGGGAACGCGGACGCTGGCGGTGGATGGCGTGTTCATCTACCTCGCGGGCAACAAGCCGGTGACCGATTTCCTGGGCGGCACGTTGGAGCTCACCGAGAACGGTTGCATCCGCGTTGACCGCGCGATGGCGACGGCGATCCCCGGGGTCTTCGCGGCGGGCGACGTCCGGTGCACCGAGTTCAGGCAGGCGATCACGGCGGCGGCGGACGGCGCGATCGCCGCCATCTCGGCCGACCGCTACGTCAACCGCCGCGAGAGCTTCCGCCCCAGCCGATAGGCGCGTCGTGGGGCCGGCCGCCATCCGCCTCGCCTCATTGTCGTACCACCCGCACATGCGCCCGGGCTTGTCCTCGAACCCGACAGGGTGCCCTCTTCATCCGTGCGAAGCTGGCGCAAACCCGCATCCGCGAATGGAGATAGCAGCATGAGAGCAGGACTCGCTGTCGCAGTCGTGTTGATGACCGTAGTCGTGACCATGGCTGGCGTGTGCGCGAACCCAGGCGCAGCACAGGATGGCCGGCTCATCGAGCAGGGCAGGCAACTCTGGACGGAGCGTGCCTGCCTGAATTGCCACATGCTGAAAGGTGAAGGCGCGCCCGGCCCCGGCCCGGACCTGACCGATGTCGGCAAGCGGCGAACGAAGGACTGGTTGCGCAAGTGGCTTCGCGATCCACCGGCGGTCAAGCCCGGCACCCTCATGCCGAAGTTCGATTGGAGCGAGAAGCAGCTCGACGGCATCATCGCCTATCTGACATCTTCCGCCTCTACCGCCCCGGCGGCGCCGGCAGCGACGCCGACGCCCGGCCCCAGCGCCGTCGGCGATCCGGTCCCGCCCTCGGCTGGGCAACGGTCGTGGTGGCCGGCCCTGGCCATTGCGGGGGCGATGGGGGCGGTGTCAGGCATGGTAATCGCTGCCTGGCGGCGACAGGCGCGCCGCCAGGTCGGCGAACGGGAGAGATAGCACATCACCGAAAAGGAGGTGAGAGCGGATGAGGACGAAGCTCGCAGTGGCGGTAATGACGGGACTGGTGGTGCTGATGGCGCTGTCGGCGCTGCAAGCGCAGATGATGCACCAGATGCTGACGGAGAAGCAGCAGGTGGCGGCGCTGGACAAGGCCATCGCCGCCGGCAAGCAGGTCTATAGCGATCCCAAGCTGGGCACCAACCGGGCGACCTGCAACTCCTGCCACCCGAACGGCGGCACTACCGGCGGCAAGGTCCAAGCGATGGGCATGGACGTGCCCATCCCCACCCTCAAGGGATCGGCGGCGACCTTCCCCAAGTGGAAGATGGGGGCGGGACGCGTGATCACCCTGGGGGAGATGAACAACGGCTGCATCACCATGTTCCTCAAGGGTAAGGCCCTGGAGCCCAAGGATCCCCGCTACGCGCAACTGGCGGCCTACGTGACCTCGCTGAGCAAGGGCAAGCCGGTCTATCCGCAGTTGCCCAGGTAGGCGAGCCGCAAGCGCATATGTGCAAGGTGACGAGGCGAGCCCTAGCCTCATGGTTCGGGCCCGCCGCCATGCCGAGGGGTGACAGATGAACATCCTGATCGTGTTCGACAGCAGGTACGGCAATACCCACAAGCTGGCGGAGGCCGTAGCCGAGGGCGCGCGCCAGGTGGCGGAGGCGGAGGCGCGACTGGCGCGCCCGCCGGCGTCAGAACCCGAAGCCATCATCCAGCAGAACGAGCGCTGGCAGGCGGCGCACGCCCGGTTCATGCAGGTGCGCGAGGTGACGCTGGATGATTTCCGTTGGGCGGACGCGGTGATCCTGGGCTCGCCCACACGCTTCGGCAACATGACCGCATCGCTCAAGGCGGTGGTGGACGGTTGGGGGCCGCTGTGGATGGAGGGGACGCTGGTGGGCAAGGTCGGGGCCGCCTTCACCAGCAGCTCGACCATGCACGGCGCCAACGAGATCACCATCCTCACCATGTGGCTGCCGTTGATCCACCAGGGGATGGTCATCGTCGGAGTGCCTTATGCGGAGGAGCGGCTGATCTCCACCACCCGCGGCGGGACCCCCTATGGCGCGAGCTCGGTCTCTGGCCCCATGGCCGACCAGGGGCCGAACGAGGACGAATTGGCGATCGCCCGCACCCTGGGCCGGCGCGTGGCCGAAGTGGCGGGCAAGCTCCGGTCGTAGGTGCGCCCAGGGCATCGGGGCAAGCCGACCTGTTCCCGACATAGGGAGACGTTCGCCGGACCGCTAGCACTTCCTGGCCGAAGTCAGCGGATGTGTGGCTGCGTTTGACACAGCGCAGGGCTTGCGGTATCCTGACCTCCACATGCCCTGAGGAGGTCACTGCCACTTGAACTGCATCCTCGTCGTCTTCGATACCCTGCGCCAGGACCACGTCGGCGCCTATGGCAATCAGTGGATACGCACGCCGCACCTGGACGCTTTCGCGCGGGAGAGCGTCGTGTTCACCGCCGCCCACCCCGAATCACTGCCCACGCTGCCGTTCCGGCGCGGGCTCTACACCGGCGCGCGGGTGTTCCCGTTCTCCGACCACCGCCAATACAAGGGCGATTTCGTCGGCGCGCCCGGCTGGGGGCCCATGCGCGAGGAGCGCCCTGCGCTGTCGGAGGTCCTGCACGAGGCCGGCTATCGCGCCGGACTCATCAGCGACGTCTATCACCAGTTCAAGCCGTCGAAGAACTTCCACCGCGGCTTCGATCAATGGACCTGGATTCGCGGGCAGGAGAATGACAAGTACCGCTCCGGCCCGGAGCCGTCGCCGGAGGCGATCGCGGCGCACCTGCCCGCCTCGACCCTGCAGCAGCCACTCGCAGAACGCCGCGGCTACGGCTTGCTGCGCCAGTACCTGATGAACACGGCGGAACGCCGCTGCGAGGAGGACTACTTCGCCCCCCAGGTCTTGCGCGCGGCCGCGGCGTGGCTCCAACAGAACCGCGACGCGGAGCGGCTATTCCTGACGGTTGAATCGTTCGATCCGCACGAGCCGTGGGATCCGCCGGAGTACTACCGCAAGCCCTACGATCCCAGCGGCGATGAGGTGGGCGACGTGACCCTGTCGGGCTACGGCCCGGCGCAGGGACTGACCGCGGCCGAGCTGCGGCGCCTGCGGGCCAACTACGCGGGCGAGGTGACGATGGCCGACCGCTGGTTCGGGGTGCTGATGGAGACGATGGAGCGGCTGGGGCTGACCGAGGATACGATCGTGGTGGTGGTTTCCGACCACGGGCACTGCCTGGGCGAGCACGGCGTGATCTCGAAGCAGGGGCACCCGATGTCGCGCGAGATCGCGGACCTGCTGCTGATGGTGCGGGCGCCCGGCGTGAAACCGGGGCGGAGTGATGCTCTCATCAGCTCGCACGACATCCCGGTCACGCTCCTGCGGCTGATGGGGGTGGAACCGCCGGAGACCATGACCGGCCTCGATTTCTCACCGGTGCTGCGGGGGGATCAGGAGGCGCACCGCGACCACACAACCACCGCCTGGGGGCCGTTCGTGATGGTGCGGGATGCGCGCATGTGGTACAACGCTTTCCTCGGGCGCGAGGCGGAGCGGCTGTACGACCTGCAGGCCGATGCGCAGTTGCGCCGCAACCTCGCCGCCGAGCATCCCGAGGTGTGCGCGCACATGGCCGCCCTAGCCGTAGCCGACGCCGGCGAACCGATCCCGGAGTGGCTGCTGGGCATGCGCAACCAGCCGGGCTGCACCCCGCTGGAACCGGAACTGGCCGTCGAGTAGAGCCGGCGCCGCCCCCGCGGGCGTCTCTTACTTCCTGCTCAGCGCGTCGTAGCCCGCCGCCAGGGCGGCGGTGGCGATGGGCGTGGTCACCAGGGCGCCGAGATACATCGCACTCACGCCTGCGTTCATCAACGTCGTCATCAGGAACGTGAACAGCAGCATCATCCACAAGCGCCCGCGCATCGCATTCCACGCGAAATCGAGGGCGTCCATACCGCCCCGACGCGTATCCACGATGCGCATCAGCGCCAGCCACAGCAGGCTCTGGATGCCGTAGAGGACCGGAAGCCCGATGAGGACGAGCGTGAACGGCAGCGCCACGAGGCTGGCGGCGCCGAGCACCCAGCACACCCAGGTGCACGCCCACCATTGGCGGAAGCCGTCGCCCAGGTGCGCGGCCGTCACCTTGCCGGTGCGCGCCCCCGCCAGGAAACAAGCGTAGATGCCCCCGAGCAGCGCCGGCATCAGGAAAGCGACGAACAGGCCCAGTAGCCCGAACAGGCTCCCCATCGCCGCCAGCGCAATCTTCTCACCGCGGGCGCCGACCGCGTCGGCCGTGATGACGGCGCCGATGATCCCGACGTAGACGAGGATGCCCAGCCCGATGAGGGGGACGAGCATCACCAGCGGGATGGCGATGGAGGGGCCGATGTTGTTGACGAAGACGTCCCAACCGCGCTTGACCCAACCCCCGACATCCACGTCGGGCGGCGCGTAGTCCAGCGCCCGCCCGCAAGACACGCAATAGCGCGCCGCGTCATCCGCTGCGCCGCCGCAATGCGGGCACCTCCGCGCCCCCGGCGGCTGGAGAGGGGAACCCGGTTCCGTCTGCATGGCACTTAACCCCCACCGGGAACGAGTCACAGGGAACCCGCCTCCCGGCAATGATGTCAGAAGCGGTTTCGGGGCGGTGCGTGCCTGCCGCAGCCGCTTGGACCGGTCCGCCAGAGTCTCACAACTGCTCACAATTCCATGTTGACTGTGCCGGCGGCGTCGTTGCCGAAGACGTCTACAAGGCGCACAGCGATGGTGCAGGTCTTGCCGGCCGGCAGGTTATGAGTCACCGTCGTGGGCACGACGCGGGTGCGCCGGCCGTTGCCGCGCAGGGCCTGCCACTGGCTCTTGAAGGTGTAGCCGTCGTACTCCCAATCAACCGCCCAGTAGTCAATGAGTACCGCGAAGTTGTTCTTGGCCAGGGCCAGCAGTTCCTCGCGATCCTCCTGCTTCTGCACCGGGATGTCAAACAGAACATAGCGCTCGATCCCGATGGTGACCTCGGCGGCCCCGTCCTTCTTTTTCTTCACCACTGGCTTCGCCAGGCGCAAGTATGGCTTCTCGTGAAAGACGACCTTGTCGCGCAGCGGCTCGATATCCCCCTCGTCTTTGGCCCTTTTGAGGTAATCGTAGATGTCGGGCGGGATGAAACGGCTCTCGATTCTCACCTTCGCAGGACGCTTCGAGGCCTTCAGCCGGTTCTCAAGCGCCGTGGAATAGTTGTACTCATAGTCCCAGGCAAGGATGACGAGGCGGCGGTAGCCGGTGCCGTCAAGGGCTTCAGCCTGGTGAGCCAGTTCCTCGACTTTCCTGGCGCTTACTGGCCGGTCAGGGTAGCCGACATATACCAATTCCAGGACGCCATCATCAACCTGGCGGGCGCCCAGGTCGTTGGTGCGAGGCCGGGGCGTAGCGCCGTAGAGCTTGAGGATGATGCGCTGCATCTCCCCGATGCGCCCGCCAGTCAGATAGATCATCTCACGCTGGTAGTTGCCGATGTTCTCAATGAGGAAGGGCTTCGCACCATCTTCGACTAGGCGCGTGCGCGCCACCTGTATGGCGGTCTTGCCGAAGTCGCACCCCATCCAGCGCCGCCCGAGCGTTTCTGCAATGGCAAGGGTTGTTCCGGAGCCGCAGAAAAGATCCGCGACGATGTCACCAGGGCTAGATGACGCCTTAATGATCCGCTCAAGCAATGGTTCGGGCTTCTGCGAAGGGAAACCAGTATTCTCATTTCCGCTACTCACGTGGCGTATGCGCCAGACCGTGTCAGGTACTTTCCCCAGCTCATGTCCGTAGGCCTTGCGCACGGACACGCCGCCTGTACCCAGGCCCCCTCCGTAGCCCGCGGACATCACGTCTGCGGAGGCCTCCTCGTATGGCACGCGCACGTCGTCTGCGTTGAACGTCCACTCATCCGATTTGACGTAGCGAAACAGTACGTTGTGCTTGTCTGGAAAGTCGCGACGAGACGCGGACATGCTTGGAAAGTGCCATACGATCTCATTGCGCATATGCCGCACTCCGAAGATCTCATCCATCACCACCTTCACGTAGTGTCCGACGTGCCAATCCATGTGCACGTAGATAGTGCCTGTGTCCGCAAGTAGCCGCTTCATCAATTGAAGTCGCGGATAGAGCATGTCGAGATACGAGTCGCTTCCGCCTGCCCAGAAGTCCTTGTAGGCCAATCGTTCAAGCGCTGAAGGCTGCTTCGTAACCTCATCGCCGGCGATGGTCAGCTGGTAGTAGTAATCCTCGGATGATGCGAACGGCGGGTCAATGTAGATGAGGTTGATCTTCCCCTCGTACCCCTGCGCGAGCAGCGCCTGCATGGCGAGCAGGTTATCGCCCCAGATGAGGCGGTTCATCTGCTGCTTGTCCAGTTCCTCGTCACCGAAAAGGCCGTCGCGGAAGGAGAACGGGAGAGTCGCCGCGTCGCGGGCCGGGTTCGGAATCACCACCTCGGCAGTCTGGAACTCAATGTCGCGCGGGTTGGGCGCGCGGCGGGGCTTGGTGTCCCACACCAGCCGCGCCGAGTCTTTTTTGCGGCGCTCCCCTCGGCTGCGCTCGGGGTAAACAACGCGGTTATTCGCCATAAGGGGCAGCCTCCTCTCCGATCACAAAGAGCGCCCCTTCGGCCTGGGCAATCAACCTGTCGCGCAGAGCGCGGCACTGCGGCACGAGACCCTGAAAACTGAGGCCGCGGTTCTGCTTGAAGAGGCTCTCTGAGAGAATCACGTATTCCCACTTCGAGGGTTGCGGTAGGTCATCCGGGGCACGCACCGTCGAGGCAGTATCACACCAAGCCTGGGCGGCCCGGGCCTTGATGGCCACCGTGGGCGAGTCGAGGTCGCGGTCAGCCTTGGTCTCCACCAGGTAGATGGCATCCGCCTCCCTCACAATGAAATCCACCTCGTACTCCCGGTAGATTGCGTCGGTGTCCCGGTAAGGAATGCGGAGGCCGTGTTTGCGGTCGAGCTTGGCATAGGCAAGATCGGGTGAGGTGTTGAGTGTTTCAAGCATGAAGTCTTTCTCGAACCCACCGCCAACCGCCGAGTAGGGAAGCCGCGGATAGATGCTCCGGTCTGTCGCTACGCTGTGAGATTCCCTGACCATGATTCGCGGCACCTGAGAGAGGCGTTTCCAGATCCCCTGCCGGACCTCGAACTGCGCCTTCTCGGCGGCCCGGAGAATGGCAGTGCGCACCTGGTTGACGACATGGTCAAAGACTAGGGTGAAGTTCAGCACCTGGTAGTCCTCAGGCGCGGTGAAGTCAATCTCCTGGCGGAAGAGATGTCGGGCAGCATACTCGTCCACGACCTCGGCGATCTCTGCCAACTTTCCGGTGAGCAGTTGCACCTTGCCCTCTCTCGCGATGGCGCGCGACGCCTGGCTGAGAAAGAAGTTGTAGTCGAAGTAGGGGTTGTCGAGTTTCCAGGTTCGGGTGCGCTTATCGCTCGGGACGTGGACATCGGATATCGCCAGTTTCCCCAGCATCTGCTTGAGAGAGGCGAAGTCGCCGGGGTAAGCGGGTAGCGCTGATATATCGAGTTGGCGCAGATCGGGGAGGCGACCCTGCTCAAAGATCTGGACCGGCCAGGCTATGTCGTGCGACGGGATGCGCGTTGGGATGGCCTCGACCGGGATGATATCGCCGGTCGTCGTGACGCGACTGGTATCGCCTTCGCCGATGATGTAGCCCTCGCGGCGAAGTTGATCATAGAAGGCACGGAACCGAGGGTGCTCCACGATGAAGAGGAAGTCGAGAGAGTTGGCGGGAATACGGCCCAGCCGAATCTGCTGGTAGGCCTCCCGCTTGGCATCCTGGAACTCAGGATGGCTCGCCGGAGGGAACATCAGGCGAAGCCCGCGACCGACGATCTGCTCCAGGAGAAGGTCGGCCTCGGTCGCCCGGAGCACCACGATCACGCAGATGTTCATCTTGTCGAAGCCTTCCCGCAGCATGAGAACCGAAATGACCACCCGCAGCGGGTCAGCGTCAACGTCAATGGCATCTAGGCAGCGGCGGGCGCCGTCCAGTTCTTTATCCGGAAGGCCGGAATGGATGAGCAGCACCTGCCCCTGGCCATCGTCGTTGACCACATCGCGTTTCCCGTAGGTATTCCCGCGCTCATCGGTAAGGGTGGCGAAGTGGTTCACCACGAGGCCCGCAACCTCGGTCTCCTCCGCCAGCACCAGCATGACTGGCTTCTTGTCTATGCCGCGCTGCCTCAACTCCTCCGCTAATTGCTCCATCTTCCTGCGCCCGATGTCGAGCAGCAGCTTCTGCCCTGGCGAAAGTCCGGTTACCTGTCCGCGCCTGCGACCGCTCTCCGGCTCCGTTCGCTCTGCGCGAAAATCAAGTTCTTCGAGACGCTCGCCGCCGATGGCCTGGCGCTCTTCCAGGAAAAGCTGCTTGACCAGCATGTGGTTCATGGCCTCGAGCAGGGCATAGTCATACACGATGTGGGGGAAGTATTCTCGCTCCGGGCCGCTTCCGAAGAAGGGGGTGGCCGAGAAGTCCAACTGCATGAAAAGGCCCCGTTCGTCGCCGTGCGCCTCAGTCAGTCGGTCATAGAGCACCCCCATGAATTGCCGCCAGACAAGTTCATCGCTTTGGCTGACACGGCTGCCGCGCGGCTTTTTGCCGTGGACATGATGGGCCTCGTCGTTCATCACTACCAGGTCAGGAAACTCTGAAAGGAAGTCTGCGATGATTTCGCCGCGCGACTGTTCCTCCACATCGGCACCGGTCAGTCGGTCCCACAGGCTGCCCTCCGGCGGTTTGAGGCGGAACTGCTGCCAATTCGTGAGGAACACAAACGGGCCGTCGGGAGGCGTAGTATTTGGCCGCACATCTGACGGCTCCAGGATTTCGATGTGGAACTGATCTTGCCACATTGCGCCTGGCGGGATGAACAGTTCCCGGCGATAGTCAGAGGTCTCCGGGTTGCGAAGACCGGTCTTGCGGTCACGCTTGCCCTTAAACGAGTCCAGGAGGCGGTTCAGCACTTCGTGGCCAGGAGTGACCACCAAGAAGCGACCTGAGTAGACTCCTGGACGCTCTCGACGCAAGGCGTTGAAGTATTGCCAGATCAGCAGGGCGGCCAATACCCAGGTCTTGCCGGAGCCGGTGGCCATTTTGAGGCAATACTTGGAGAAGGGGATGTTCTGGACCTCGGCTTTGAGGGCCTGGAATTGCAGCAGGGCCTCCGGTGCGACGCGTTGGTAGAGGCGCGCAAGTGTAGGTTCTTGCAGCGCCTCGTGGCAGTAGATGACAGTTTCGATGGCGCGCTGTTGGCAAAGGTAGAAGCACTCGCCGCTGTCCGGATCACGGTTGAACCAGTAGGAGAGGAGATCGTGGGTTGTCTGGGTGACGCCCGGCCAGCCCTGCTTGCTCCACCCCTCGATGTCGCCCGCGAGCTCGCGAGCCAGGTGGAGTTGAGCGAAAGCGTCATCGGAGGCTCGCTGTCTCATAAGGCCCTTCTTCCCTCTTCACGCACGCTGCCCTTCTTGTGCGACTTGCTCCTGGTGTGTGCACATCGAGCCGGCATTTCACATCCCATGCCTGGGGTTCCGCAACCGCCTTCCGACCCTCGTCGTTGACCAACGCTACTGCCTTGGTGGCGGTATGTTGGAGCCGCTAGTGCACCCGCACGAAGTAGTTGCCGGGCATGCGCCGCACCAGCCCGCGCAGCTCCAGCATGGTGAGGATGGCGTTGACCTGGGACGACGGCAGCCGCGTCTCCTGAATGAGGGAGTCCACGTCTTTCTCATGGAGGGTGAGCAGGGATAGCAGGCCGCCTTCCGCGGATGAGAGATCGTCGGTACGGGGCGCTTCGGCCTTGGGGGCGGCGGGGAGGTCCAGCTCCTCGAGGATGTCATCCACCGATTCGACGAGCTTCGCGCCCTGCTTGAGGAGCTGGTGGGTGCCGCGGCTCTGAACGGTGTTGACAGCGCCGGGAACGGCGAAGACCTCGCGCCCCTGGTCGAGGGCATGGTCGGCGGTGATGAGGGCGCCGCTGCCCTCGGGGGCTTCGACTACGACGGTGCCCAGCGCCATGCCGGCGATGATGCGGTTGCGGGCGGGGAAGCGCCAGCGGTCGGGGCGCGCGCCGAAGGGGAACTCGCTGACCACGGCGCCCTGGGAAGCGACGCGCTCGATCAAGGCGCGGTTGCTCGGGGGGTAGCTGACGTCGAGGCCGCAGGCGGCGACACCGATGGTGCGGCCGGCCTGCAGCGCGCCGGCGTGGGCGGCGGAGTCAACGCCCAGGGCGAGTCCGCTGACTACGGTGACGCCGGCGGCGGCGAGGTCGCGCGCGAGCGTCTCGGCCACCAGCCGGCCGTAGGGGCTGGCGCGGCGGGTGCCGACGATGGCGACCGCGCGGTGGTCCTGCTCGCGGATCTCGCCGCGCACATAAAGCACCGGCGGGGCGCCGTAGATCTGCCGCAGCAGCGCCGGATAGTGCAGATCGCGGATGGTGACGAGGTGGGCCGCCAGCTCCTCCAGCAGGCGCAGGTCTTGGGCGACCGGCGCCTGCGCCGCATCGCGCAGGCGGCGCTCCTCCGACGGCGACAGAGGGCAGACGGAGCGCCATCCCGCCGGCCCGGCAGCCAGCAGTTCTCGGGGAGTGGGGAAGCGCTCAAGCAGCGCCAGGGCCTGCGTCGGCCGCAGCTCCGCTTTACTCAGTGCCACCCATCCCTCGAGGCTCACCTCCGCCTCCCCGGGGTCGGCGTGACCGCCGCGTCCCTATTTCTCGGCAGCCTGGATGATCGCCGGGGCCAGGCCCGGGAACTGCTCGAGGTACTCGCGGCGCTCGCGCTTGAGATCATTGACGTAGTTGTCAACCTCGGCTTGGGAGTAGAAGGAGGTGGGGTCGAACTTGCGGATGTCCACGCCCTCGATCTCCTCCGGCACCTCCATGCCGAGGTAGGACTCCCGGCGCCACTTCACGCTACCGCGCACCGCGGAGCGGAAGAGCGCCGAGCTCTCCGGGATCTGGATGCGCATGACCTCGCGCTTGATGCGGGTGGTGCCGTCGGGCTGTTTCTCGCGGATCTCGCCGACACCGCCGGTGTTGATGAGGTAGCCCTGCACCTTGGGGTGGCGGCGCAGGAACTCGTGGATCCAGTTGGCCTCCGCCGCCTCGTCGCCGACGACGAAGGGATTGGTGCCCACCACGCGCACCGATTCGCCGGCGCGGCGCGGATCGCCAGCGGAGCTCTCCACCGATTCGCCCAGGATGTAGGCCAAGGCCGTCTGCTCTGGGGTCAGGCGCGCGACCATCGGCAGCACGGTGTTGCGACGGGTGATGAAGAACAGCAGCATGCCGTCGGTCTCCTCCGCCGGCGGCAGGTTGATGGTGTCGCTGGCGTGGGGCGCGAGGTTGGCCATTTGCACCACGCCGCGGCCGTTGCTGGTCAAGGTCTCGTCCTGGAAGTCCACGTTGCCGTCGCCGTCCACCATCACGTTCTCGAAGATGGTGTCGGGCTGGATGGCGGCGTTGTAGAGCAGCGGCTGGCCGTGGGGGTCGAGGCCCTCGGTTTTGAGGTAGAAGCCGCGCTCGGTGCCGAGGGCGCTGCCGTCCTCGCGCAGGAAGCAGACGTCGTCCTGCACCACGTCCATCGTCTCGCCGTCGTGGGACAGTCCGTGGTCGTGGCAGGAATGAGTGGTCTTGCCGGTCGCCGACAGCCCGAACAGCAGCATGCTGTAGCGGTGCAGCTTGTGATCGGGCTGGCGCGCCTGCACCATCTTCGCCCCCGCGTGCACGCCCAGCATGCCCTCCTGCTTGGCATACCACATCGCCATGCGCAGGAAGCCCTTCTTCGCCTCCCCCATGTAGTCCGAGCCCAGCACATAGGTCACCCCCTCCTCGGGGAAGACCAGGATCTGGCGATCCTGCTCGGGCCACTCGGGCACGCAGATCCAACTCATGTCCGGGCCGGGGGCGGTGGGCTTGTAGGCGAACAGCGTCTCCCCCCACATGTGGGCGATCTGTACCGCGCTCTTGCTGTACACCGAGACGTACATGGTGCAGTGGGGGCTGAAGGTGTCGTTGTTGCCCATCGTGCGCTCGATGCAGACGAGCTTGGTGCGGTCGAGGTAGCGGTGGAGTTTGCGCAGCGCATCGGGGGCGGCGTCGCGGATCTCCTTCTGGCGCGGGCTGAGCTTGCGCTGGAGCACCCGGTCGCTGCCCAGGTACACCGTCAGGCCCGCGCTGCGGTTGCGCACGTTCGAGGTGAAATTCAGATTCCCGAACTCCGTCACCTGGCCGAACGGCAACGCCCGATCCTTGACCGCGGCGTCCGACAGGTGCTCGACGTTGTGCTGGTGGTACAGCTTCTCCGCCAGTTGCGTAACATCCAGCGCGGTCTTCTTTCGTGCCAAGTGGCGTCACCTCCGGAGCATGCCGTCAGCGCCGCGGGGAGCCGTTCGCCCGGTGCACCGCTGGTCGTCAGCCCAGTGTCGCTGATTCTAGCATAAGCCCCCCGGCGCGCGCAAGCCGGTCTTCGGGCACGAAGGGTCAAGCGATTGCGCTGCGGGCGAGAATCTGCTATCATGCACGTGTCTGCCGGCCTCGAGAAATCGTTCACCGCTGAAGCGTTCGCAGCCATAATCGCAGCACAGGAGCAGGCCATGAAGAGTCGCAGCGCGCGCGCCCATCTCGCACGCGCGCAGCCCAAGGCGGCCCCCTTGGGCGGGGAGCATCGCCGCTACCGCATTCGCCATGAGGTCACCGGCCTCGGGCTGCTCGCCTTGGGGCTTATTGTCGCCCTCAGCACGTTCCCCAACGCCGGCTTCTTCGCGCGCAACTTGCGGGACATCCTGCGGTATCTGGTCGGCGACCTCGGGGCGCTGGCGGTGGCCATCGCCCTGCTGGTGACCGGAACCGCGCTCGTCGCGCAGCGCGACCGCATTCCGATGCGCGCCACCGCCATCAGCCTCAGCGTCCTGTTCGCGGTCGTGCTTGGCCTGTACCAGTTGACCGCGCCGGGCGAGGGAGTGCTCGGGCGCGAGATGACGGCCGAGCCGGGCGGCCTGGTGGGGGTGCTGCTGGCGGAGGCGCTGAGGCCGACGCTAGGACCGGTGCTGGGCGCGATCGTGCTGGTGCTGGCCGGCATCGCCGCCCTGGGGGTGCTGGTGGACACCCCGCTGGCGACCCTGGCCTCCGTTTCCGGGCGCGGCATCGTTGCGGCTGCGACCGCCGCGGTGGCAGGGATGCGCTCCCTGCGCGAACGCCGGCGCCGCCCGCAGCAGCCGACGCCGCGGCCCGAACCGGCCCTGCCGCGGGCGCTCAAGCGCTTGCCCTCGGAGGAAGCGCGCGCGATCGCCCCGCCGCGACCCAGACCACAGCCCACACCCGCGGCGCAGTCGCGGCCGGCCGCGGCGCCCCCGAAAGCGATCTCCCCCCCCGCGCAGCAGTTGACGCTCGCCGACCAGGGGCTGCCGGAGCCAGCCGCGTCATCTCCGTACAAGCTCCCGCCGACGAGCTTGCTGACGCAAGTGGAAAGCCGCCCCGCGCGCGACGACACCTCCGACAACATCGAGCTGGTGGAGAGCACCCTGCGCAGCTTCGGCATTGACGCCAAAGTCGTCGAGATCGAGCGCGGGCCGCGCGTCACCCGCTACGAGATCCAGCCGCCGCCGGGGGTGCGGGTGAGCCGTATCACCAACCTCGCCGACGACCTCGCCCTGGGGCTGGCGGCCCTCGACGTCCGCGTCGAGGCGCCGGTGCCCGGCAAGGGCGTCATCGGCATCGAGGTGCCCAACACCGAGGTCGTGTTCGTCAACCTCAAGGAGATCCTGGAATCCCCGGAGATGAAGGAGCATCCGTCGCCGTTGGCCTTCGCCCTGGGCAAGGACATCTCCGGCCACTGCCGCGTCGCCGACCTGCAGCGCATGCCGCACTTGCTCATCGCCGGCGCCACCAACACCGGCAAGAGCGTGTGCCTCAACTCGATGATCGTCAGCCTGCTCTTCCGCGTCACCCCCGACGAGGTGAAGTTCCTGATGGTGGACCCCAAGCGGGTGGAGCTGAGCCTGTTCGCGGGCATCCCCCACCTGGTGGCCCCGGTCGCCCACGACGCCAAGCAGGCGGCGGGGCTGCTGCGTTGGGCGATCCGAGAGATGGAAGCCCGCTACCAGCGTTTCAGCGATCTGGGGGTGCGCAACATCGCCAGCCACAACGAGCTCGCCGCCGTCGAAGAGGGCTTGCAGCCAATGTACTACCTGGTGATCGTGATTGACGAGCTGGCGGACCTGATGATGCAGGCGGCGACCGAGTTCGAGTCCTCCATCTGCCGCATCGCGCAGCTCGCGCGCGCCACCGGCATCCACCTGGTGGTGGCCACCCAACGCCCATCGGTCAACGTCATCACCGGCACCATCAAGGCCAACATCTCCTCCCGCATCGCCTTTGCCGTCGCCTCCCAGGTGGACTCGCGCACCATTCTCGACATCAACGGCGCCGAGCGTCTGGTCGGCAGCGGCGACATGCTGTTTTACCCCATGGACGCCACCAAGCCCATGCGCATCCAGGGCGCCTACCTCAGCGAGCGCGACATCGGCGTCCTCGTCCAGTACCTCAAGCAGCAGGGCAAGCCGCAGTTCCTGGCCGAGGCCATCGTCTCCCCGTCGGAGAGCGGCGCCGGCGCCGGCATTGACGACGAGATGTTCGACAAGGCGCTCGACTTCGTGCTCTCGACCAAGTACGCCAGCGCCTCCATGCTCCAGCGCAAGCTGCGCATCGGCTACACCCGCGCCGCGCGCCTGGTGGACATGATGGAGGATCGCGGGTATGTCGGCCCTGCCGACGGCTCCCGCCCGCGCGAGGTCTATACGGTGCCGCTGAGCCGGGGCGGGGTGGCGGTCAAGGATGGCGACGACGACCCCGCCGCGGAGGCGGGACCGGACGAAGCGGCGCAGGACTCCCCCCGCGCCGACGGGGAAGAGGAGACTCTCGACGCGGACTAGTCGGTAAAGCGGTTTGTGCCCGCGTCGCATGATGCCGATGGCGCGCCCTGAGAACGACCTCAACGACCTGACCGGCACCGAGTGGATCAAGTTCACGCGCACGTGGTTCGTGTGCGATTCACCGCGCTACCACCGCAACAAACCCACCGAGCTTCACCCCGCCCGCTTCCCCGAGGAGATGGTCGCCGAGTTCTTGCGCTTCTTCACCAAGCAGCGCCAGTTCGTGCTCGACCCTTTTCTCGGCTCGGGGGCGACCCTGGTGGCGTGCTCGGAACAGGGCCGCCAGGGCGTGGGGATCGAGCTGTCGCCGCGCTACGCAACGATCACGCGCCGGCGGCTGGCACAGCTCAGCCTCGACCGCTCATACCAGGCCGTGATCGAGGGCGATGCGGCAGGGATGGCGAGTCCGCAGTTCTGGGCGGCGGCGCGCGATGAATTGCAGGCATGTGGGTTGAGCTTCAAACGGAGGCTGCCGCAGTTCGACTTCGTTATCACCTCCCCGCCCTACTGGAACATGCTGCGCACCAGCCGCGGGGGAGTCGAGTCAAAGCACAAGCAGCGCGCCAAACAGCGGCTCGACACGCATTACTCGGATTCCGCGGCGGACCTGGGCAACATCACCGACTACGACGAGTTCGTCGAGGCGGTGGGGGGTGTGTTCGACCGCGTACATCGCTGCCTGGCGGCGGGGAAGTACCTGGTGGTCGTGGTGCAGAACCTGCGCGCGCCGGGGGGCGAAGTCAAGCCGCTGGCGTGGGACCTGGCGCGGCGCATCAGCCGCAAGTTCTCCTTCCAGGGCGAGAAGGTGTGGTGCCAGAACACCAAGCCGCTGGGCATCTGGGGCTACCCCAAGATCTTCGTCCCCAACTACCACCACCATTACTGCCTGATCCTCCGCAAAACGCCGAAGTAGCCACGGATACACACTGATGAACACGGATGGGAATGGGCGCGCGGTTTCCAATACTGCGAATCCTCGCGACCCTTCGACAAGCTCGGGGCAAGCTCTCACGGAGGTCGCGCCCAGGAAATGGAGCATGGGCGCCCCCGCCTGCGGAATGGTAGGGCGGGCGTCTCGCCCGCCAACCGCATCGCAGCCGAGACGGCTGCGCCACCGTGCTTGCGGCTCGGCGTTGCGCCTTTCCCCAAGCCCGAAAAGGCTATTCGAATTCGATGGGGTCTTCGTCCCCCGCTGCGCCGTGCGCGCTCAGCCAATCGGCGAAGGCGCGCAGGGCCTGTTGGCGTGTGAGGCGCTTGCCGCGAAGGAATGCCTGCAGTTCCGTCAGGCGCAGCCGTGACCCGCTGGGTGGCCGCAGCGCCGCGGCCAGCCACTCGACGACCGGCGGGGTAAAGGCCGCAAGCACCGCCTCGGCGGGCGCATCTGCCAGCAGGTCGAGGGCGCACTGGATGGCCTGCGCCCGATCCACCCCGACGAGCCGGGGTGCCACATTCGCCTGTGTCAGCTCGGTGAGGATTGCACCGATGGTCTGCCGGCATCCAGCCAGTAAGTCCTTGGTTGCAACCAGCTCCACATCCTCGCCCAGGGCCAATCCGCAATCGGGGCACACCGGCTGGTGGCGCAGCGCCTGCTGAAGCCGCCCGCCGGCGCAGTGGCGTTCCATCTGCGCGCGCAGTTTCGCCTCGATGGCCGCGACATCGCCAGCGCACAGCCCCAGGGGAGCCAGCGCGGTGAGGGCGCGCAGCTCAGCGCTCCGGCGCAGATCGGCATAGGGGCGGAACCTGGCAACCGCATAGACCTTGGCGTGATGGCGCCGGTAGCACGCCGCGTAGTCAGAGACGAATGCCGCCGCCTGGCGACGGAAAGCGGCGCACTCGGCGACCAGGTCTTCCCCCCGCGCCAGCATCGCCAGCAGCTCCTCGCGCGCCCGCGCCGCCGCCTCGTCAGGGACGCGCAGCCGCCCATCGTTGAGATAGCGAAACATCAGGATCGCTAGCTCGGCATCGCCACCGAGGAAACCCACCAGTCGCGCGTGATGTCGTAGGGGCAAGGCATGCCTTGCCCCTACCTCCGCGGCGGCGATCAATCCGTCGCGCGCATCGGCGTCAGGTGCTACGGCCCCGGCTAGCTGCTCCGCCGCCGCCAGCGCGCGGCGCGACTCCGCCCATTCCGCCGGACCCTGGCCCAGCGCCTCATAGAGCGTCGTCATCCGCTGTGCGAGCCCCGGGGCGTGTGCCGACAGGTCCTCGGCCCAGCGGCACAGGCGCTCCCACAGATCATTCTGCGCCTCGAAGTCCAACCCCGACGGGGCCTCACCGAACAAGGCGCGCGCCAGCCCCAGCACGGACGCTTCGTCGTCGGGCGCAAGCGGCACCGCCCGCGCGAGGTAGGCGACATGGTCCGACAGCGGGGTGCCCAGGCGCGCAAACGGGATCGGCTTGAGGAAGCCGTCCAGCGCCACCACGTGTCCGGCCCGGACGAGCGCGCCCATCACCAGCTCCACCATCTCCGGCGTCAGGCCCCACTCGCTCTTCTCGATACGCGCGGCGCAGTCGGCGAATCGCACCACGGCTGAAGCATCGAAGGCGTCGGCCGCACTTCGCGGCGGCACCATCTCCAGCGCCGCCTGCGCGGCGGCGCTGGCTGCCACTGCCAGCCGCCAATGTTCACCCTCGCGCCGGGCCAGCCCCAGCGGCTCGACATAAGCCGCCAAGGCCTCCTCCAACGCGGAATCCGGCGGCGGCGCCGCCGCCCCAGCGCGCAGGAAGCCCTCGATGACGAAGGTGCTGCGCTGTTTGCCCGCCAGGCGCTTGCGCGGCGCGATCTCGCGAAAACGGGTGAAGAGCTCGCGCAGCGGCCAGTCGAAAATGGAACCCAGGAGGTCCTCCCACTGGTCGCCGCCGCTGAGCCGCGTCAGGTCGCTGCGGTGGCCGTCGGCCCGCAGCAGCTCGCCCTCCGCATAGGCCTCGGCGACGATGCGCGCCGCCTCTAGGGCCTGGGCCGAGAGGCGCTGCGTCGCCAGCGCAACCAGCTCGCGCCCATGCTCGCCGCCGCGCGTGGTGGGGTCGGCCGTCATCATGCACAGCGCCGCATGCTCGCGCAGCACCTCCAACTCCTCCTCACGCAGCGCCCGCGGCAGCCAGGCCACCAGCGCCCGCGTCCAGCGGCCCGCGACTTGCCGCGCGGCCTCGACCCACGCTTCTCGCTGCTCCTCGATCTCGGCCATGCCGCCGATCGCCAGCCAGCCGCAATCGGGCGTGCCCGGCGCGGCCAGCGTATCGGCCAGGCGCGACAGTTCCGCCACCCGCAGGCGGCGCAGATCGCGGCGCTCGACGGTGACCCGGCGCACGGTGTTCATCCATTCGCACTGCTGCTGCGCCGGGTGGGAGAACCGCGCGAGGGGAAATGCACCCTCGCCGCACGTTGCCGCGGCGTGCTCAAAGATGCGCGAGTCGCGGTCGCCGAGCGCCTGCATCACCTCGTACAGGCGCCGCCGCAGCGCCTCGCCCGCGTCGCTGGTCAGCTCCAGGTAGTACTGGTCGCCCAAGTCGCCCGGCTGATGCGCGCACTCGACGTAGGCGCCGCGCCGCCGCATGGCTTTGAGGGTCGCCTCGGCACGGGCGTAGAACTCGGCGCCCCGGTCTGCGCGCACCGGCGAGCCCGCCAGCGCGTCCGCCATCTCGCGCACGGTCCACCGCGCGCTCCCTAGGGCCGCCAGCGCCAACGCCTGGAAAAGCGCCGCCACCAACTCCGGGACGTCCGGCGAGATGCGGTGGGCGTTCTCGGCGTAGAAGCGCCGCGCGGCTTCGAAACGCGCGAGCTCCGGCCGCCCCGCCAGGCGCTCCGTGATCAGTTCCAAGGTCGTATCGGCGGAGATTAGCCGCTGGGGCGCCTGCGCCAGCAGCCCCGAGGCGTGCGCCTGGCTTACCACCTGCACCACGCTGCGCGTCTGCGACAGGAACGATTCCGCCGCCCCCTGAAATGCCTCCAGCGCCAGGGGGTTGAAGGGATAGGTGCGCGCCAGCTCCTCCGGCGCGAAGCTCAGGCGGCCGCCGTTGGCCCAGGTTTCACACGCGGCGCCCACCGCGGCGGCGAAGGCGCGAGCATCCGGCTTCTCCACCAGCTTGCGCTCGATCACCACCCGCAACTGCGCCAGCGACAGATGGTGGGCTTGGTAGCGGTCGCGGATCTGGCGCAGGCTGTGCGCGTCAATGTCGCCCACGTCCTCCAGCTCGCGCTGGGTGGCCGCGACCACCCACCACGGCATCGCGCGCGCCTGTTGGCCCAGGAATTGCAGGAACGCCGCGTCCTCGTCCAGTCCGCGCTTGTCCTTGGAAGCCAGGAACAGGCTCAGTTCGTCAAGCAGCAGCACCAGGCCCGTCAGCCCGGCTGCGGTCATCACCTCACGCACCCGCGCCGCCGTTTCGCCGCGCGACCGCGCGAGGGAGAACTCGATGCCCTCGCGGTGCATGAACCGCTGCGCCAGGCGCAGGGCCGCCAGGCGATCTTCGGCTGCCACGCGCTCCCAGTCACGGTCCTCGGCCAGCTCCACCAGGAAGCGCTTGAAGGGGGCGCTGCGCTGCGGCACGATGAGCTTGTTGAACGCCGCCAAGTAGGCGCTCTCGTCCACCAGCGCGGGGGCGTCGTCCCCCAGGCGGCGGCGCAGCTCGTCCTCGATGCGGCGGAAGACGATCCACTCCAGGGCGTGGGCGCCGCCGCGGTAGTGGTCGAGGGGAATCTCAACGGCGACCAGCCGGCGGGCAGGGCCGAAGGCGCGGGCGAAGGGGCGCAGCCAGGGGTGTCCGCGCAGGAAATGCTCCCATGCCACCGGGTGCTCCGCTAACAGGCTCAGGGCCGCCAGCATGTGCGACTTGCCGGCGCCGTAAGCGCCGGAGATGAGGAAACCGCGCCCCGGGCCCTCGGCGCGCGCCATGCTGGCGATGACCGCCTCCCACGCGCGGCGGTTGTCGGGGTGATCAATGAAATAGAGCTCGAGCAGGGCGCGCAGCTCGGCCTGGGACGGTCGCGAGGGGGAATCCCCCTCGGCCCGCAGCCGCGCCTTCAACTCC